>JAPYUH010000315.1 GCA_029936195.1 Alphaproteobacteria bacterium | reverse complement strand
TTGATGCCCATGGCCATGGAAACCTGATGGCTGTCGGCCACCGCGCGCATGGCGACCCCCTTGCGGCTTTTCATGAAGAACCAGCCAAAGACAGCCATGAAGCTAAGGGATATGGCCGCGCCCAATACGTCGATGGGTGCCATGAAGAACGGCCCCCAAATAATCGGCGCGTCGGAGATCGGCAACGGAATAGGCCGCGTTTCGGCACCAAAAACCAACGGGCCCAGACCGCGGAACATCAAGGCCAGGCCGATGGTCGCCATGATGATGGCAACCACGGGACGTCCGATCATCGGCCGTAGCACGACTCGTTCCAGGCCCCAATTGAACACTAGCATGAACACCAACCCAACGCCAATGGCGGCCCAGACGGGAAAGCCGTACAGTTTTATGAAACCGGCCACCACAATGGCCGCGATCATGCAAAATTCACCCTGCGCGAAATTGATGGCGTCCGTTGATTTATAAATCAGGACAAAACCGACGGCGACCAGAGCATACATCAGCCCGGTCAAAACGCCGTTGGTCACCAATTCGACAAAAAACTGAAACTCCATTGTGTCCATTGTGGACTCTCCCTAGGCCGCTTCCTGTATGGTCATATGGGCGTCAACGAAGGCTTCGCTGCCGTCCTCGAAAGTCACCGCCAAGCGCAACTCCACGTCTTTTGCGCCACAGTAAAAGGCCTCGATCACGGGGCCGTATTTTTCCGCGATGAACCCGCGCCGCAGCTTCCGGGTGCGGGTTATCTCGTTGTCGTCGGCATCCAGATCCTTGGTCAGCAGCACGAACCGTTTGATCCGCGATACGTCCGGCAGGCTCTGATTGATCTTCCGTACTTCGTCGGTGACTAGTTGAATGACCGCCGGCTTCTGGCTTAGATCCATGTAATTGGTGTAGGGCAATGCCTGGCTCTCGGCCCATTTGCCAACCGTTTCGAAATCAATCGCCACCATGGCCGAGATAAAGGGATGGCCGTCGCCGAAGGATACCGCTTCATTGATGAAAGGGCTGAATTTCAGCTTCAACTCCACGAACTGCGGCGCGAACGGGGTGCCGTCATCCATTTTACCCACGTCCTTGGCCCGGTCGATGATCACCAGATGGCCGTTCTCGTTCATCAGGCCCGCATCACCGGTGCGGTACCAGCCGTCTTCCGACATCACCTCGGCGGTTTTTTCCTCTTCGCGATAGTAACCGGCAAAAACGCCGTCGCTTTTGATCTGCACTTCGCCGCCATCGGCGATACGAATCTCCATACCCGGACAGGGCACGCCCACCGTATCGGGACTGGCCTGTCCATTGGGCTGCAGGGTGGCCAGGCCACCGACTTCGGTCATGCCGTAAAGCTGCTTCAAGTTGATACCGAAACCGCAGAAAAACCGAAACGTATCGGGGCCCATGGGGGCCCCGCCGGTGACGCACCAGCGGGCGCGACGTAGTCCGAGCTGGTCGCGCACGGGACCATAGACGATCATTTCGCCCAAGGCATTGGCCAGGCTCAAGCCCGAAGGCACAGATGTGCCGGCGACTTTGTGGGCCTGCACCTTACCGGCTACGTCGCTGAAATATTCAAACAACTTGCGTTTCAGAGGCGAGGAACTGACGCCCTTCAATTGCAGGTTCGACAGCATGCCCTCCCAGATGGCCGGTGGCGCGATGATGCCCGTGGGACCCAGTTCGCGCAGGTCCCGCATCACCGTCGATGGCCCCTCGGGGCAGTTCAGGGTCGCCCCTGTCAACATGGAGATGATCAGGCCATAGGCGGTATCGCCAACCCAGGCCATGGGCAGATAAGCCAGAAAATCGTCACTGTCCTGAATACCCTCGGCCGCGACGAAAACTCGGCTGCAACAAAGCAGGTTTTCGTGGCTCAGCATCACGCCCTTGGGGTCGCCCGTGGTGCCGGAGGTATAGCACATCAAGGCGATGTCGTCGGGGTCGCCCTTACCGACTTCCGCGTCGAAATAACCGGCGTTCGCGCTATCGAAGGCGCGGCCGGTTTCCTGTACTTCGGCGAAGGATTTCAGAAAGTCCTCGTCATAGTCGCTCATGCCGCGGGGGTCGCAATAGATCAGCCTTTTCAGCTTGGGCAGTTGGTCCTTGATGGACATGATTTTGTCCACCTGCTCTTGATTTTCGGCCACCATGACCGAAACCTCGGAATGCTGCAGGACATAGGCTAATTCCTTGGCGATGGCATCCTGATAGACCGGCACCGGCACCCCGCCCATGCATTGGGCCGCAATCTGGGTCCAATATAACTCGGGCAAATTGTTGCCGATGATACCCACGTTTTCGCCACGGGTGAAGCCCAGGCTGGCCAGCCCAAGGGCCAGAGCCCGTACGTTGTCGGCGTTCTGGGCCCAGTTATGGGTGCGCCAAATACCCAGATACTTTTTACGCATGGCGGGCTGGTCGCGCCGTTCCCGGGCATTCTTCAGCAAAAGCGCCGGCAGTGTTGTCTTGTCCGCCATGGCTTATGCCACCTCCCTATGATCCGTGGTGCCCAGGTAGGCCTCGATTACCGTGGGATCGGCGCGAACCTCGTCCGGCGTGCCCTGGGAAATCTTGGCGCCCATGTCCAGCACCGCCACGTGGTCGGAAATATCCATCACCACGCCCATGTCATGTTCGATCAGGGCGATCGTGGTGCCCCATTCCTGATTGACGTCCAGGACATAGCGCACCATGTCCTCTTTTTCTTCCTGGTTCATGCCGGCCATAGGCTCATCCAGCAGTAGCAGGCGCGGTTCGGCGGCCAGGGCGCGGCCCAGTTCCACACGTTTTTGAAGTCCATAGGGCAGGGAGCCCGCGGGCGTCTTGCGCAAATCGGTCAGGTTCAGGAATTCAATGATTTCCTCAACCCGCTCCCGATGCGCCACTTCTTCCCGCTGCGCCGGTCCCCAATACATGAAGGCCGCCAGAACGCCGGTTTTCATCAGGACATGGCGCCCCAACATCATGTTCTCCAACACCGTCATGCCTCGGAAAAGCGCGATATTTTGAAAGGTCCTGGCGACGCCCAGTTTGGCGATTTCCGCCGGCCGGGTTTTGGAAATGTCGTGATTTTCGAATGTGATACTGCCTTCATCGGGATGATAAAAGCCCGAGATCATGTTTAAAAGGGTGGTTTTGCCAGCGCCGTTGGGGCCGATGATGGCGAAAATTTCGCCGTCCTGTACATCGACGCTGACATCCGTCACCGCCCGCACGCCGCCGAAGCTTTTTACGGCACCCTGTATCGTCAATTTTATACCCCCGCCAGAGCCCGCGGTATCGGTCATGCTGCCGTCCTCCTCACATCAACTCTATATATGCCTGGCGCGACAGGGCCCGGACTGAACTGTTTCGACACGATTATCTGAGATCAAACTGATCTGTATTCGAGCCGACATTTCAACCGCTCAAAAAAAAGAAATCCACGCCGCCAGACCCCAAAATTTTATTCCACAAAACTCGCCGAGCCTGGTGTGATTATCCGACTTATCAAGACTTACTTTCACATATCCAAGACGTAGTAAAGCGGCAGAAGTTCGCCTCGTCAAGCGCGCGTCACAAAAACAAGCGCTTGACGGCTTAATGAGGATATACCCTTGACCTGAGCGTGAATGCCCAGACCGCCGCCTATAGTTGGCTTGATGATCGTGATATATCTGCAATGGGTCGGATAACCCTGAATTCCGCCAGATTGCACCATTCTGCTATCTTAGACGATCAGCCAATAACCGAAATTTAGTCATTTCGCGCCATCGCTAAGGAATAT
>JAPYUH010000314.1:2192-3782 GCA_029936195.1 Alphaproteobacteria bacterium | reverse complement strand
GCCTCCATGGCGTACTGCGAGCAGCTGGGTTCAAAGCGGCAGATAGTGCCGCCGGCCAATGCGGTGAGCAGAGGCGAGATGGCCCAGCGGTAAAACCGCAGGAGAGCAAGCAGGATGTGTTGAAGGAGATTCAAGTTAACCAATCAGTTTCGCGTCATGCATCGCAGCCAAAAAATCTTTTTCCACAGCATCGTATTGACGCCCGACCAGTGACCGCCGGGCGATCATGACCATTTCCACCGGTTGTCGCAATGCACGTTGATGCAACCGGAAGCATTCGCGCAGCAGGCGGCGGCAGCGGTTGCGAGCCACGGCGTTGCCAAGTTTGCGAGTGGTGATCACGGCGAATCGGGTTTGGGAGCCTGCGGGTAGTTCCAGCCAGTTGATAACGAGGCAACCTCGGGTCAATCGGCGACCCTGCTGCTTGAGCCGCGCAAAGTCGCTTCCTTGCCGGATGCGCATCGCGCGTTTCAGCCTCAGCCGAGCCGGCGCCTCAAGAGTCATCTCTAGACGGGCGTCAGACGAACCCGACCTTTTTGCCGGCGGCGTTTGAGGATGGCCCGGCCGCCCTTGGTGGCCATGCGCGAGCGGAACCCGTGACGACGGGCCCGTTTAAGATTCGATGGTTGAAATGTGCGTTTCATGAAATCAGCCTAAATTCGGTAAAATAATGTGATTTCCCCCAGATTCCGTGCGGAGAACGGCGGAGCATGCCAGCAAAAAAAGCGCGTGTCAATGGGTGATTCACTCGACCACATCCGCCACGAGAACCGGCAATTCGGGGGGTTCAGTCGAAATTTCAATGGCTTCCGAAAGGCGACCGAACGCCGTGGCAGCCCCCTCCTCTGTCATCGCATGCACGCGCCCTAGCACTTCGCCCGCTCGCACCGCCGAACCGTGCCGGCACAGTTGATCCACCCCTACCTCCGGCTGGATGACCGAGTCCTGATTCAATCGGCCGCCTCCCAAGTCGCGCACCAACTCGCCAATGATCCGCGCATCGCATTGCCTAACAAAGCCGTCGATGGGCGATACTAACTCTTTTACCACCGGCGCGATGGAATCCTTTTTCAACTTCGCCGTAAACTCGTCCAGATCCGCACCTTGCGCAGCCAGCAGTTCGTCAAACTTTGCTCGCGGCCGACCGCTGGCCAATTCCTCCCGCGCGTGCTCCGCATCGCCGCCGGGGAGATGGGTGGCGCAGGCGATGACGAGTTTCTCCAAATCCTCAGGGCCATTACCTTCGAGACAGGCAACGGCTTCTTGCACCTCAAGCCAATTGCCGGCAGCGCGGCCGAGGGGGGCATCCATGCCGGTGAGCAATGCGGTGGTCTTCACGCCGCATTCGCCAGCCAGGCTCACGATTGATTGCGCCAAGGCGCGCGCTTGCCCGACATCGGCCATAAACGCTGCCGCGCCAAATTTCACATCCATCACCAGCGCGTTGAGATTCTCCGCGAGCTTTTTGGAAAGGATGCTTGCGGTGATAAGCGGAATAGACGGCACCGTGCCGGTGACATCGCGCAGCGCGTAAAGGCGTTTGTCGGCCGGGGCGATCTCGGCGGTTTGCCCGCCCATCGCCACGCCAAT
>JAPYUH010000314.1:0-2092 GCA_029936195.1 Alphaproteobacteria bacterium | reverse complement strand
CAGCACCGTGCCGGAATCGCGCATGGCCAGCGTGAGCGCGCGCGTTTCTTTCCCGCTCATGCCTTGAAAGTTTACGGCCATGAGAAATGCCGCCATTTGGTATTCGGGAATTGCGCCAGCAGAAAACCCGACCACCGCCTCGGCAATCGCCTCGGACGCCAGCTCGCCGCCGTCGCGTTTCTGCTCAATGAGATTGAGAAAATTCATCCGCGCTACCGTTGCCGATCAGGCAACCCGGGCAGCGTAACCGGTGAACTTCGTGGCGGCAATGGTGGCGTTGTGGCCACCGAATCCAAAGGAGTTGTTGAGCGCGGCGCTAATCTCCATTTCGCGCGCCTCGTTGGGCACGTAATCAAGGTCACATTCCGGATCGGGATTCTCGTAATTGATCGTGGGCGGCGCGATGCCGGTTTGCAACGCCTTGGCGGTGAGGATCATTTCCACCGCCCCGGCAGCGCCCAGCATATGACCGGTGGCTCCCTTGGTGGAATTGACGGCGATTTGATCGGCGTGCTCCTTGAAAACGGAGCGGATGGCCTTGGTCTCGCAGATGTCGCCCTGCGGCGTGCTGGTGCCGTGGGCGTTGATGTAATCAACATTGTCGTTATCCAGCCCACCGCTGCGCAACGCCATCTGCATACAACGCGCGGCACCCTTGCCGTCAGGATCGGGCGCGGTCAGGTGATTGGCATCGGCGGTGTTGCCGTAGCCGACGATCTCACAATAAATTCTCCCGCCACGCATGATCGCGTGATCCATCTCCTCGAGCACCAATACGCCGGCACCCTCGCCCATCACGAATCCATCGCGCCCAATGTCAAAGGGCCGCGAGGCGTGCTGCGGATCATCATTGCGCGTGCTCATGGCCCTCATGGCGGCAAAGCCGGACATGCTCATGGGCACCACCGCCGCCTCAGCACCACCGGCAAAGATGGCCTTGGCATCGCCCATCTTGATCGTCCGCCACGCCTCGCCGAGCGCGTGGGTGCTGGTGGCGCAGGCGCTGCAGGTGGCCACATTGGGGCCGCGCAGTCCATTGTAAATTGAAAAGACCCCCGAGGCCATGTTCAGGATGAGCATGGGGATCATGAATGGTGACACCTTGCCCGGGCCGCGCGAGGTCAGGATGGTGTGCTGTTTCTCGGTGGTGCCCAGCCCGCCGATGCCACTCCCGATGAAGCAGCCAATCTGGTCACGATCCAGTTCCTCAAGAGTCATCGCGGAATCCTCAAGCGCCTTCCACGCGGCGAACACGCCCATCTGGGTAAAGCGATCTGCGCGGCGCACTTCCTTCGGGTTCGGGAAGGCGGGCGTGGGGTCGAAGTCCTTAACCTCCGCGGCGATCTGGCACGGGTAGTCGCTGATATCAAACGACGTCACGCGGTCGATCCCGCATTGGCCCGTGATAACATTCTGCCAGAAGGTCTCCACCTCCGTGCCCAGCGACGAGGCGACCCCCATGCCGGTGACTACTACCCTTATGCCTGATTCGTTCGACATGAAAAAAAGGCAGCCGAACCCGATTGGCCAGCTGCCCAAAAGTGCTGTGCCGGATCAGTTTTGGGATTCTTCGATAAACCGGATCACGTCGCCCACAGAGACCAGCTTCTCCGCATCCTCATCCGGAATCTCGTTGCCGAACTCCTCCTCCAGCGCCATCACCAGTTCCACCGTGTCCAGCGAATCCGCGCCGAGGTCCTCGATAAATTTCGCCTCAGGCGTGATCTGCTCCGGCTTCACTCCCAGTTCAGTGGCAATGATCGTGCGAATCCGATCTTCAATGCTTTTTTCTTCTGACATGTTTTTTGTTGCTCCTTAATTCGCGTTGCTTTTCAGCCAATTCCGCCCAAGCGTCAAGCCCTGAGTCGGGTTTTTTTATTCACAAAAAACCAGCCCCGCTACTCTCTCACATAACCATCCCGCCATCCACCGTAAGCACTTGGCCCGTCATGTACTGCGCGGCGGGGCTCGCCAAGAACAACGCCGCGCCTGCCACATCCTCCACGGCTCCAAACTCGCCCATCGGGATGTTGGCCTTGATGGCATCCTTTACTTTGTCGCTCAGTTCGTCGGTCATGTCCGTGGCAATGAA
>JAPYUH010000313.1 GCA_029936195.1 Alphaproteobacteria bacterium | reverse complement strand
ACAGCCCCATGACATAGTCCTTGCCCTTGGCCACCACGGGCACGGTGCGCACGCCCAGTTCCCGTAGCTGCGTCAGGCCGTCCGGGTCCGCCGCGACATTGATCGATGTGTAGTCAACCGCACGGGCCGACAAATGCTCCTTCAGGCGGAGACAGCTGCTTCACCCAGGTTGCCAAAATACCCGGATCGTCTCGTTCATGCTTGCCGTATTCATGATGACCTCTCAAACCCCATGCGTTGAAACTTACGTTCCCGTTTTTCCAGCCACCACCTATACTGCAACGGCCACAACGCGAACTCCGGATCGGCGCCCAATTCCTGGGCCGCCTGAACCGGCCAGCATGGATTGTACATGATTTCCCGCCCCACGGCGATCAGATCCGCATCGCCTCGACAAAAATTGCACCCGCTCCACCCCGGGAGTAGGCGTCCAGGTGCATCAGATGCCAGTCGTTGGCGATGCCGTCGGCAGCGGAAATCTGGCACAGCGGCGGCACCACGATCCGGTTGCGCGCGGTGACGGATTTTATCGTGATGGGCTGAAATAGCAGGGGGCCGGCGTCCCCGCAGGCATCCCCATTGTCCGAACTCATACTCTGGTTTCTTCTTCACATCGGCGGTGGTTTCACCGGTCTTGATCCCGATCATAACACACGCGCCATTGCGCACGGCAGGGGACAGGGGCCATACTGCGGCTGAAGAGATCAGGGGAGGTAGGGCATGCCGCTGGAATATATCGATCACTACAACGTTGTCACCACGGACGCTGCGGCTTCGGCAAAATTCTATGTGGATGTCCTGGGCCTGCGGATTGGTGATCGCCCGCCGTTCAAGTTCCCCGGCGCCTGGGTTTACGCGGGCGATCAACCGGTCTTGCATTTGGTTGAGAAGACAGAAATTCCCGACGGCACCGGCCGGGTTGATCATGTCGCCTTTCGCTGCACGGGTTATGGCGAGATCGTGGAACGTTTGAAAGCTGCCGGGGTGGAATACATGGAACGGGTGGTGCCGAAGATCAACCTGACGCAACTGTTCCTGGAAAGTCCCGACGGCCTGAAACTGGAACTGACCTTCACGGAAGAAACCGTCGCCGCCGGCTGAACCTGAACATTTGCCATCATGAACCTGACCGTTGATGCTGTCCTGCAACGCATGCGGGCGACGGCGGATCCCGCCCGCCTCGCCGGCATGGCCCGCTACGGCATCGATACGGATGGACGCCTCGGCCTGAAGATGCCAGAGCTCCGGGCCCTGGCGAAAGATATCGGCCGCGATCATGATCTGGCCCTCGATCTTTGGGCAACCGGCATACATGATGCGCGGATCTTGGCGCCCATGCTGGCTGATCGGGAATTGGCCGACGGCGGGTTGATGGATGATTGGGTGGTCGGCTTCAATTCCTGGGACGTCTGCGATCAATGCTGCATCAATCTCTTCCGCCGGTTGCCCCGGCCTGGAGCAAGATCGAGGCCTGGGCCCCGCGTAGGGAGGAATTTGTCCGCCGCGCCGCCTTCGCCTTGACCGCCACCCTTGGCGACCGCGAAAAGAAACTGCTGAACCAGCGCCGGGCCGATTTCAAGTCGGCCCAGGATAATGTTGCGGCGGATTTCTCCACAGTCGTGAAGACCATTGGCTGGGTTGGCCATACCCATGAAGTTCTGGCCGCCGCCCAACGCTTGCTGGCCCACGCGGTCGACATGGAGACCGGCATGCGCGGCTATCTGCTGGCCGGCAAGGAAGGCTTTCTCGACCCCTACAAGGGCGGGAAAATTGGTTTCTATTCAGAGCTGGATAATCTGAAGAAAACCGTATCGGACAATCCGGCCCAGGTGGCCCGTCTGGAGGCAATCGAAACCTTGATCGGGGATTGAAATGCCAAGGTGACCGAGCCGGCCATCACCCTGCGCCGCAGGGTCGAGAGGGGCAATGGCGCCATGGCCGAGGTAGTGACCCTGGTGAACAAACAGGAAGGCAAGAAATATTTTGACGCCTTCCGGGGCAAGATCGCCGAATTCAGCGGCATCGAAGCCAAATTGATGCGCGAACGTCAGGCCATCGCCGATCAGGCCAACGCCAAGGTGACCGCCAATCTGGACGTCATGCGCAAGAACGAAGGCTGGGTCACCCACACCTACGAAGTGCTGGCGGTTGCCGACGCCGTCATGGCCTCGGCGGTGGATATGGAAACCGGCATGCGGGGCTATCTGTTGGCGGGCAAGGAAGGCTTCCTTGCCCCTTACACCAGTGGCTCCAAGCGGTTTTTCGAGCTGGCCGGCGATCTGAGCCAGACCGTCAACGACAATCCGGCGCAGGTTAAGTTGTTGAAGAAAACTCAGTCGACCATATCCAACTGGAAAGAGAATGTTACCGAGCCGGCCATCGCCCTGCGGCGGCAGATCGGTAACGCCAAGACCATGGACGACATGGCCGATCTGATCGGCGAGGCCCGTGGCAAGCAGTACTTCGACCAGTTCCGCGCCTTGATGGGCGATTTCTCGGCCGAGGAGACTTCTTTGATGGAGCAACGGCAGAACGGGAACGAAAGCACCGTTTCGACCACCTACCTGCTGATCGCGCTTTGTGTTGGCTTTGCCATCCTGATCGGGGCGATTTTGGCCTGGATCATCGGCAATGGTATCGCACGGCCAATCGGCGCCATGGTGCAGTCCATGCTCGGTCTGGCGGATGGTGATCGCACGATTGAGGTTCCGGGTGTCGGACGCAAGGATGAAATCGGCGACATGGCCGGGGCCGTCCAGGTCTTCAAGGACAACGCGATCGAACAAGACCGCCTGGCCAAGGAGGCTGAAGCCGAGACGGCAGCGCGGGAAGCCCGTGCCAGCCAAATCGAAGCGCTGTGCGATGCTTTCGACAAGGATGTCAATTCGGCACTGGATGACGTTTCCAACTCGTCCAACCAGATGGAAACGACTGCGAAAGACATTTCGGCCATGGCTGAAAACGCCGGCGAACGGTCTCAGGCGGTTTCAGCCGCCTCGGAACAGGCCAGCGCCAATGTTCAGACCGTGGCGGCCGCGTCCGAAGAGCTGTCCGCTTCAATCCAGGAGATCTCCAGCCAGGTATCCTCGTCCTCCGACATCGCACAGAACGCGGTAACGGCGGCCGGGGAAGCGACCCAGAAGATCCAGGGTCTGGTGGACGCCTCTCTGAAGATCGGCGATGTGGTCGACTTGATCAACGACATTGCCGGGCAGACCAATCTTCTGGCCCTCAACGCCACCATCGAGGCGGCGCGGGCGGGCGATGCGGGCAAGGGCTTTGCCGTGGTCGCATCGGAAGTGAAGAACCTGGCCACGCAAACCGGCAAGGCCACGGAAGAGATCGGCGGTCAGATCGCGTCCATTCAGGGCGCCACCAATGAAGCGGTGACGGTGATCGAAAACATCGCTTCGACGATTGGCAAGATCAACGAGATCTCCGGTTCAATCGCCGCCGCCGTCGAACAGCAGGGTGCTTCCACCGGCGAGATCAGCCGGAATGCTCAGGAAGCGGCCAGCGGTACCGAGGAAGTCAACGCCAACATCAATGGTGTCAGCGAAGCAACTTCGGCGACCGGCAAGTCCGCCGGCGACGTCTTGCTGGCGGCTCGGGATCTGATGAGCCAATCCGATACCTTGAAACAAAGCGTCGGGACTTTCCTGAAAGACGTCAAGGCAGCGTAGCCGGAACTCCAATCCGGTTACGCTTCGGAACCGAACGCCCCGGCCCTCCACCAGCCGGCGCGTTCATGAAACCAGGGGCAGGTCTTGTTTGGATCTTATACATAGCGT
>JAPYUH010000048.1 GCA_029936195.1 Alphaproteobacteria bacterium | reverse complement strand
CTTCACGATGGACAGCCCAAGCCCGGTGCCGCCTTCCTTGATCAGTCCGTTCGAGGCGACCTGAGAGAAGGGCATGAGGATCAGCTCCATATTCTCCGCCGCGATGCCGATGCCGGTATCGGCAACGGCAATATGAATGCCGCTATCAACGCCGTTGCCGGACTCCTGGGAAACCTCCACCCGCACTTCACCCCCCGATGGGGTAAATTTAATTGCATTGGACAACAGGTTCAGCAGGATCTGCCGTGTTGCGCGAAGGTCGGCGCGGATCAGCGGCAGGCCCGCCTGAATTGAAATGTGGATATTTAGCCCCTCGCTGTTGGCCAACTCCTTCAATACATCCGTGGCGGATTGAGCCACATCGGCGATATCAACTTCAGTGAAAGTCATTTCATATTGACCCGCCTCAATCCGGGAGAGATCGAGGATATCGTTGATCAGGTCGAGTAGATGCTGCCCGCTGGCGAAAATATCGCCTGCATAGTCCCGGTAGCGCACATCGCCTAGTTCGCCAAACAACTGGCGCTGCAGAATGTCGGAGAAGCCCATGATCGCGTTCAACGGCGTACGCAGTTCATGGCTTATGGTGGCGAGAAATTACGACTTATGACCGCTGGCCTGCTCCGACCGTTCTTTTTCCGCGCGCAAGGCGTCCTCGCGTTCCTTTAGTTCCGTGATATCCGTATTGACCAGGAAGGTGCCGCCGTCGGGGGCCCGTTTTTCGCGCAACAACAGCTATCGGCCATCGGCCCTCTGGGAGAGCATGGCTTCGTCGGGGGATTGCGATGCTGCGCCATGCGCTGGGCCACGAACTCTTCCTCGCGGCCCGCGGCGGCGACGATGCGGCCATTGGCGAGATTGTCCCGCACCATATCCTCGAAGGTCATGCCGGGCCGGATATTGGCGGCAAGACCGGGGTTCAAATCCCGGAACACACGATTGCAAAAGATCAACTGATCGTCGGGGTCGAACAGGGCGAAGGCATCGGAAAGGCTCTCCACCGCTTCCCTGAACCGGTTTTCGGATTCCCGTGCCGCCTCCACCGCCGGCATTCGACGGCTGATGTCGACATGCCAGACAATGCCGGCGTCCACGCCTTCGAACACGATGGGTTGGGTATTCAGCAATACCCACCACCGGGAACCATCCCGGCGCACGCGCTCGGCCTCGAAATTCAGCACGTACCGCCGTTCCACGAATGCGGACCAAACCTCGGTCATCATTGACTGATCGGTCCAAGTAGCCTTGAAATCGGCCGCCAGCAATTCCTCTCTGGTTCCCGATCCCAATATCTCCACCAGGGTCCCGTTGACGAATAGGCGGCGGCCGTCATCCTGAGCCAGAATGGCAATGCCGATCGGGCAGGCTTCAAGCATTTGGCGCATTCGAAGATTCGAATCCACGGGCACGGCCGAGGCATTGGCGGTCGCCAGCGCCAGTTCCAACTCTTCAATACGCTGGTGCAGACCCGCGACATCCGCCGCGGCGGCGAGTGTCCGGCCGGAACCAATGGTGTCCTTGTCGATCCCAGACATCACAAGAAACCTTCTACTAAATACAATTTATGTGAGCAAAATACTGAACCTTAATCGATCAGAAGTATGTGCCCAGGCAACAACGGTCATATTATGATAAAGCTAATGAACAAATGATTATTTTCGCAGTCTGCCTTGTTTAGCCGCGAATCGAACCGGTCGAAATCCTGGCTCACCAGGTATCAATCCAAGGCCGTTTCTTGCCCTCGCGGGGCGGTGGCGGGGGGGTGGCGCGCAGGCCGGCCATTATCCAGTCGCGGGTATCGGCCGGGTCGATGACGTTATCCAGTTCAAACAAGGAAGCCGCGTTGATGGCCTTGCCCTGGGCGTACATGGCGGCGACCATTTCCTCGTACTTATCCATCCTCTCTTCCGGATCCTCGATGGCCATCAACTCGTCCCGCCGGCCTAGCTTGACCGCGCCTTCCAGGCCCATGCCGCCAAATTCTCCCGTGGGCCAGGAAATGGTGAACATGGGCGCGTGGAAGCCGCCGCCCGCCATGCCCTGGGCGCCCAGGCCATAGCCCTTGCGCAGGACGATGGTGAAGGTGGGCACGGTGACATTGGCGCCGATCACATAAAGCCGGCAGCAATGGCGCACAAGGGCGGTCTGTTCGGCCACGGGGCCGACCATGTTGCCCGGCGTATCACACAGGAAGACCAGGGGAATGTCATAGGCATCGCAAAGCTGCATGAAGCGGGCCGCCTTGTCGGCGGCATCCGAATCGATGGCGCCGGCCAAATGGTTCGGATTGTTGGCGATAATGCCCACCGCCCGGCCTTCGATACGGGCCAGGGCGGTGACCATGCCCAGGCCGAAGGCAGCGCGCAGTTCCAGCACCGAGCCGCTGTCGGCCAGTTGATCCACCACCTTGCGCACATCGTAAATACGCAAACGGTCTTCGGGGATGGCCTGGCGCAACAGGCGTTGATCGACACAGTCCCAATTCTCCACCGTGCCCTGAAAATAGCTCAGGTATTTTTGCGCCGCCGAGACTGCTTCTTCCTCGTCCTTGACCGGGATATCGACCACGCCGTTGGGCACCTGAACGGACATCGGACCCACTTCCTCGGGGCGAAAGACGCCCAGGCCGCCGCCTTCGATCATTGCCGGGCCGCCCATGCCGATGGTCGAATTCTCCGTTGCGATGACCACGTCGCAACAACCCAGCAGCACCGCGTTGCCGGCAAAGCAGCGCCCCGACGTGATCCCCACCATGGGTGCCAGGCCGCTCAACTTACCAAACAGATGAAAGGCGGGCACGTGCAGATTGGCCGCGAAAATCATGTCCGTGTCACCGGGACGGCCGCCGCCCCCTTCGGTAAAGAAGACAATGGGCAGACGCCATTTTTCGGCCATCTCGAACATGCGGTCCTTTTTCTTGTGATTGTTTTTACCCTGGGTTCCGGCCAACACCGTGTAGTCATAGGACATCACCACGCAGCGGGCGGTCTCGTCGGGGAACAGATGCCCGTTGACCCGGCCCAGACCGGTGACCAGGCCATCCGCCGGTGTGCGTTCAATCAATTCGTCCATGCTATGCATGCCCCGCCGGGCAGCCAGCACCAGGGAGCCGATTTCGGAGAAGGAACCTGGATCGCAAAAATCCTCGATATTTTCCCGTGCCGTGCGCTGATTTGTTTTGCGCCGGCGCGCCACCGCATTGGGGCGGCGGTCATCCAGGGTCAGGCCCTGGCGCTCCAGAACCTCGGCCAGGTCAGGGCGGATATGGTCCAGATCAATCACCGCAACCTCGCCCACATCGGGAACATCCACCTCCCCCTCGGCGATATAGGCCAGGGCACCGCCCTCATAGACCGTATCACCCGGCTGTACCGGCAATTGGCGTACGACGCCGCTAATTCCGGCTTCGATCACGTGCTGCATCTTCATGGCTTCCATGATCAGGATTTGTCGGCCGGGATAGACATCATCCCCCTCGGTCACATCGATGCTGACGATGGTGCCCAGCATGGGTGCGGTAATGGCGGTGCTGCCGTCCGGTCCACTCGAAGTATCGGCGGCGGCATGTTCCGGCGTTGCCTCGGACTTGCCATGGCTCAGCACCGCCAGGGGGTCGGCGGCATCCACCTTGACGCCGACCAAATTGTCCGCTGGCCCCTCGGCACCGGCGGTGACAAAACGCCGCTGATGTTCCGCACCGCCGACCAATGCCTCCAGATGCTCGGCAATGAAATGCGTGCTTAGTTTCGCGGCACGGAAATCAGCTTGGGACAACAGGTTCTGCAGAAAAGATATATTGCTGCTCAAACCCGTGATCCGGCATTCGCACAGGGCCCGGTAAGTCTTTTGTGCCAGGACGGCGAAGTCATTGCCCGGCGCATGCACGATCAACTTGGCCAGCAGGGAATCATAGCTGGGCGACGTGCGGTAGCCGGCATAACCAAAACCGTCGACGCGGATGCCCGGGCCGAGGGGCATCTCGAAACTTTCCAGGACGCCGCCCGATGGCCTGACAGTGCCATCCGCTTCCATGGTTTCCATGTTGATCCGGACCTGCATGGCCTGGCCCCTGGCTGGGCCAGTGTCAGCTTGGGTCAAGGCCAAATCCACCAAACTGGCGCCGCCGGCGATGCGTAGTTGGGTTTGCACAATATCGATGCCCCAGACTTCCTCGGTCACCGTATGCTCCACCTGCAGGCGGGGATTGGCCTCGATAAAGAAGAAGTCTTCTCCATCAACGAGGAACTCGAACGTGCCCGCGTTGCGGTAGTTCACCGCGCCGGCCAAGGCCACGGCGGCCGCCGTCAACCTATCTCGCAGGTCCGGCGCCAGACCGGGCGCGGGAGCCATTTCAACCAGTTTCTGATGCCGGCGCTGGATGCTGCATTCGCGCTCGCCCAGATGGCTGATGGCGCCGCCGCCATCACCGATAATCTGTATTTCAATATGGCGGGGCCGATCCAGCAAACGTTCCACGAAGACATCGCCCTGGCCGAAGGCCTGCAAGGCTTCGCCCTGGCAAAGGGCCACGGCGGGGGCGATTTCCGCCCGCGCATGAATGGCCCGCATGCCCCGGCCGCCGCCGCCCGCGATGGCCTTGATCATGATCGGGCCATGGATATCAAAGAAGGCCTCCGCCCCGGCCGCATCCGTAGCGCCCTCACTGCCCGGCAACACCGGCACGCCATTTTTTTCGGCCAAGGCGCGGGCCGCCGCCTTGTCGCCGAACATCTCCAATGTCTCGGCCAGGGGCCCGACAAAGGCGATGCCCGCCTGGGCGCAGGCAGCCGCAAACCCGGCATTCTCGCTCAAAAATCCATAGCCGGGATGAATGGCATCACAGCCCTGTTCACGGGCCACGGCCAGGACCGCCGCGCCATCAAGATAGGCGGGCACGCCGCGGCCGGGCAAACAGACCGCTTCATCCGCCTTGACCACATGCAGGGAGGCATCTTCATCCCCGGCATAAACGGCGACAGTGGCCAGGCCCAGATCGGCGGCGGCGGACAGGATACGGATGGCGATCTCGCCGCGATTGGCGACAAGCAGTTTCTTGATACTCATGGGCTGGGGTTTCCTCGGCCAGTCGGATTGTCTGTGGTTTTTTTCTTGGGAATGTTTTTTGTCAGGATAGCGGCGGTCGCGCCAAATGCCAATCGCTCACCGCTTGATAGGCCATGCCCGTGCGCAGCAACAAAGGTTCGGCCCACCAGGCGGCTTCCATCTGCATGCCCATGGGCAGCCCGGCCGCCGAGAAACCGCACGGCAGGGACAGCCCCGGATAGGCGCCCAGGCCGCCCGCATAGGTGTTGCGGGAGGCATCCCGGGTGGCTTCCAACAACGACTTGTCCTCCTCGATGGGCGGGGGCGGGGCCGGCGTGGTGGGGGAGACCAGGATATCGATTTCCTGGAACAGCGCGGCCATTGTACGCTGCCAGGCCTCCCGCGCCCGGCAGGCGTTGGCATAGTCCACGGCGGTGAAACTCCGGCCCACCAGCATGCGCTCCCGCACCGGGGGGGAAAACAATTCGGGATGATCATCCAGGCGGGCGGCGTGATAGGCGCAGGCGTCCGCATAGATCTGAATGGTAGCCCATTGATGGGTCCCTTCGGCGCCCGCCACATCCACCTCCACCACCTTGGCGCCCCGTCCTTCCAGCAACCGCACGGAGGTCATGACCGCTTCGGCAATTTCATCGTCGCAATCCTCGAAATAATGATTGCGCGGAATACCAAGTCGCAGGCCGGCGACGCCGTCATTCAGGCCGGGCAGGAAATTTCCCAGGCCCACCGCCCCCGTGGGCGCGGAACCAGGCTCCTCCCGCGCCATGACGGCCAGCATGCGGGCGACGTCCTCGACCCGCCGGGCCATGGGGCCGATGGTGTCGTAGGAGGCACTAACCGGGGTGGAGCCATGGTTGGACACCCGGCCATGGGTCGGGCGCAGGCCGGCCACACCGTTCATGGCGGCGGGCAGACGCACCGAGCCGCCGGTGTCCGAACCTAAAGCGCCTTGCGCCATGCCCGCGGCGATCACCGCGCCGGAGCCGCCCGAGGAGCCGCCTGGAATTTTCGACAGATCCCACGGGTTGCGGCATTGCCCGCTGACCGGGTTGTGGGAACGGATGCCAAAGGCCAGTTCTTGCATGGTCGCCTTGCCGACGATCACCGCGCCGGCCGCCTTCAGCCGTTGCACGACAACGGCATCGAGGTTCGGCACCACATCCTTGAAATGCAACGAGCCCGACGTGGTCCGCACTCCAGCTATCTGGATATTGTCCTTGATGGCCAGCGGCATGCCGTGCAGCAGGCCCAGCCAGCGCCCTTCCCCCGCCGCCCGGTCGGCCGCGTCGGCCGCGTCGCGGGCCGCATCGGCAGTTACCGTGATCATGCCATTGACGGCCTCGTCATCGCGCTCGATGGCCGCCAAGGCAGCCTCCAGGGTTTCGCGGGCGTTAGGAGCCATTCAGATTCTCCCCAAGATCTTCATTGCGGGCATTTGCCGATAGGAAGGCCGGGCGGGCATAGGCGCGGTCGCGGTAGGCCCGGCAGGATTCGGGCAATTCCACCTCGTAGCGTTCAGCGAAGTTCAGGGTAGTGGCCAACAGAATATCGGCGGCGCTCAATTTGTCGCCAAAAATATAGGCCTCGATTTCGGCAATGGCGGGCGCAACCGCATTGATTTGTTTCAGGCAATATTCCTCCGCCGAGGCGACGGCGATGGGCGAGGCGCCATAGATTTCGGGAAGGAACTTGTGCCGGCGGATCAGATAGAGGGAATGGGCGTCCAGCTCCATCATGGCGAAATAGCTCCACTCGTCCGCCCTGGCCTGTTCCGCCGCCGATTGGGGCCTGTAGACGTCGGTGCCCGCGCCATATGCATTGAATAGATAATTCACGATGGCCGGGCTTTCGGTCAGGGTAAAATCACCGTCCTGGAGGCAGGGGATCTTTTGCTTTGGGTTATGGCCGCTGTATTCCGCCGTCAGGGTTTCCCCGGTGCGGGACTGGATCGGCCGGAACTCGTATGCCAATCCCAACTCGTGCAAAGCCCAATGAACCCGCAAGGCACGCAGCGATATGGCGCCCCAGAGGATGATGGAATTTTCCGTGGCCGCCATCAGGCCTAACCCTCCTTCAGAAACCCGTCGACCACCGTATGCAGGGCGCCGCGCTGGTTTTCGATCAACATGGAATGGGTGGCGCCGCCGATTACTACATATTGGCGGTCGATATCATCGGGCAGCAAACCGAACACCGTCCGGCCCTGTTCGGGCGTGGTTTCCCGGTCCCATTCGCCGACCACAACCATGGTGGGGGCGCGGATTAAACCTGGATCATAGGAGGGTTGCCGGCCGGCGTTCCTCTCCATTATGTCTTTCACGACGCCGGCCGGCGCCCGCAATTGGGGCGGATCATGGCGGCCGGATTCCGGGTCCGAGGCAATCGCCGCATCGGCCCAGGCCGCCATGTGGGCTGGCGAACCGAGACGGGCGATCTGACCCTCATCCAACTCACGGCACCAACGGGCGATCACCGCATCGGCATCCACCATGCGATAAGCGCCAGGCGGCCCGCCGGCGGCTATGGCAGCGCCCGCGCTTAGCCATGCCGCGCCGTAAAGGACCAGACGCTCCACCTTGTCGGGCTGTTGGCCCGCATAGGCGCCACAGATTAATGTACCCCAGGAATAGCCGATCAGCGCCAAACGCGGCAGGCCCCGTTGCTGCAGGATGTAGTCGACCACCCGGCCCGCATCGGCGACGGCATGTTCTGTATCCACCACGGGCGCATTGTCTTCCGCGGGCCGGGACAGCTCCGCCGGCCGATCTGAATTGCCATAGCCCAGGATATCCATGCACCAGACATCAAATCCCGCCCGCGCCAGCACATCCATCCAGGAACCTCCCGACAGGGCGTAATCGAAGGTCACGGTTGAGGGATAGGTCGCGCCATGGACGCACAGCACCGTTTGCGCCGGCGATAAATCCTCCCGCCCCGCCAGATGCTTGTTGCGGACAAAGACCGAAAGGCCTGGTGCAATACTTTCGACCATGTGGTCCGCAACGATGAGATCGGTCATTGGGGAAACTCCAAATTATACTTCAAGTATCCTGCTCCGCCGTGTGGGCTGAATTTTGGGCGGACTTGTGGGCGGCGAGCGCCATGAGGCGGCGGTCACGCCAGTTGCGCCGGCCCGCCAGTTCATCCATCGCCAGGGACTGGCGCCGCTCGGCATCGACTTGCGCGATCAGATCATCGCTCCAAGGTTTGGGCCCGGTGCGGGATTTCTGGATGGCATGGTACAGCGGCCCGAGGCGGGCGGCATAATCGGCCACGCCGCCCGGCGCATTCAGATCAATGGTCTCGAACGGTCCCATGAATGACCAGCGCAGGCCCAGGCCTTCCGACACGGTTTTGTCGATATCCTGGATGGAGGCATAGCCCGCCTCGTACAGGTCCCAGGCCTCGCGCAGCAAAACCCCTTGCAGGCGATTCAGGATGAAACCTTCGATTTCACGGCGCACCAGCACCGGAGACTGGCCAACCGCCTTCATCAGCACCACAGCGTCCTCCACGGCCTCCCCCGCCGTCCAGGGCGCGGGCACCACCTCGACCACGGGCACCAGATAGGGTGGATTGACCGGATGGGTGACCAGGAAACGTTCCCGGTTGGCGACCTCTTCGGTGAAGGCGGATCCGGGAATGCCGGAGGTAGAACTGCCGACAACGGCGCCGGCGTCCAATAGGGGCCCGATGGCGGCGGAAATCTCCTGTTTGACCGCCACCTCTTCCAGCACGGATTCCTGGACAAAGCGCGCGCCTTGCACGGCATCGGCCAGGCTGTCGCAGACCATGACCCGGGCCAGTATTTCGGCGGGGTCATCGACCAGATCATAATGCTTCAGATCATCCAACTGCCGCTTGATCACGTCCAGAAAACCATTCCGAATGGCCGGCGCGGCGTCATAAACCCGAACAGCCTTCCCGGCGCGGGCAAACACAATAGTCCAGCCGCCGCCCACCAGACCGGCCCCGACAATGGCGATATGCCCCGCCATTAAACAGGCTCCACCGCCGTATAGGGGGCCACATTACGCCCGCCATAACGGCGCACGCGCACATTGGCCTGTTCCGCATGGCCGGCGAAGCCCTCCAGCATGCACAGCCGCGAGCAATATTCACCGACCAGGGCCGAGGCTTCATCCGTCAGCACCCGTTGGTAGGTATGGGTCTTGATGAACTTGCCCACCCACAAGCCGCCCGTGTAGCGCCCGGCCCGCTTGGTGGGCAGGGTATGGTTGGTGCCGATCACCTTGTCGCCGTATGAGACATTGGTGCGGGGCCCCAGGAACAAGGCGCCGTAGTTGGACAGGTTGTCGAGGAAATAGTCCGGGTCCACGGTCATCACCTGCACGTGCTCGAAAGCCAGGCGGTCGGCCTCCGCCAGCATCTCCTCGACGCTATCGCACAGGATGACGGCGCCGTAGTTGGCCCAGGATTCCCGCGCGATTTCCGCCGTGGGCAGGACCTCCAGCTGCCGTTCGACCTCCCCCATGGTGTCCCTGGCCAGGGCTTCCGAGGTGGTCAGCAGTACCGCCGGCGAGGTGGGGCCGTGTTCCGCCTGGCCCAGCAGGTCGATGGCGCACAATTCGCCGTCCACCGTGTCATCGGCGATGATCAGGGTTTCGGTTGGGCCCGCGAACAGATCGATGCCGACCCGGCCGAACAACTGCCGCTTGGCCTCGGCCACGAACATATTGCCCGGCCCCACCAGCATATCCACGGCCGCAATACTTTCCGTGCCCAGGGCCATGGTGGCGACCGCCTGGATGCCGCCCAGCACCAGAATCTCGTCCGCCCCGCCCATGTGCATGGCGGCGACAATGGCCGGGTGCGGCGCGCCGCCCTGGGGCGGGGCCGAGGCGACAATGCGCGGCACACCGGCCACTTTCGCCGTCACTACGGACATATGGGCCGAGGCCACCATGGGGTACTTGCCCCCCGGTACGTAGCAGCCGACGGAATTGACGGGGATGTTCTTGTGCCCCAAAACCACGCCGGGCATGGTTTCCACCTCAACGTCCCGCAAGGCGTCCTTTTGATGCTGGGCGAAGTTACGCACCTGTTCCTGGGCAAAGCGGATATCGTCCAGGTCCCGTTTGGCCACTTTCGAGACGGCCGCCTCGACCTCCCTCTCGGAAAGGCGGAAATTTTCCGGGCTCCAGCCGTCGAATTTTTCCGACAGCGCCCGTACCGCGACATCGCCCCTGGTCTGGATGTCGGCCAAAATAGATTCCACCTGGGCGCGAACCTTGGCATCCGCCTCGTCCACTTCCGCCTGGCCCAGGCCTTGTTTTAGATATCTTGCCATTTCACGCCTCCCAATGTGCCCTGCGGGCAGACTACCTTATACCCCGGCGCCCTTGAAAGTGCCGCCGTGGATTTTTGCCGCGCCCTGGACCATGACCCTGGTATTAATGTTATGTAGGGCGCCAATATCCCAGTTGAAGTTTCCACAGGCAGATAATGAACGTACAAATTTCCCGCGACAGGGCGAAGCGGTCCCCCCGCGTTGCCATTATCGGCGCCGGCATGTCCGGCATCCTGACGGCCATTGAATTGCAAAAGGCCGGCATCACGGATTTCACGGTCTATGAAAAGGCCGCCGCCCTGGGTGGCACGTGGCGGGACAATACCTATCCGGGCCTGTGTTGCGACGTGCCCTCGCACATGTACCGCTATTCCTTTGAACCGAACGCGGAATGGAGCCGCCGGTTTTCTCCCGGCGCGGAAATCCGGGCCTATTTCGAGGGCGCGGCGAAAAAATACGGCATCGAAAGCCGCATCAGATACAACACCGAGATAACCCGGGCCCGTTTCGACAACGGCAAATGGCACCTCGAATGCGGCGATCGGGCACTGGACGTGGTGGATATCATCCTCTCGGCCGCCGGAGTCCTGCACCATCCGGTCTATCCCGACATCGCCGGCCTGGACGATTTTGCCGGTGCCGTTTTCCATTCCGCCCGCTGGGACCATGACGCACCCCTGGACGGCCGGCGCATCGGCATTATCGGCACCGGCTCCACCGCCGTGCAGATTACTGCCGATCTGGTTGGCAAGGTGGCGCAACTGTCCCTGTTCCAGCGCACCGCTCAATGGGTTTTCCCCCAGGCCAACCCTGCATTCAGCGAGCCGGAAAAAGATGTCTTCCGCAACGAGGCGGGCGCCATGGACACCCTGCATGCCGCCCTCACCCGTCTGTTCGCCGATACCTTTGGCGAGGCGGTGATCGGCGATGAAGAACAGATGAAAAATATCGAGGACGCCTGCCAGGCCAATCTGGACCGGGTCACGGACCCGGAATTGAAGGCCCGCCTGACGCCGGATTACCAGGCCGCCTGCAAGCGGCTGATCGTCTCGGACGAATTTTATGAAGCCATTCAGCAGCCGAATGCCGAATTGGTCGCCGATGCCATTGAGCGCGTGGAGCCAGGCGGCGTGCGCACGGCGGACGGCCGGCTGCACCCGTTGGACGTGCTGGTCCTGGCCACGGGCTTCAACGGCCACAGTTTCATGCGCCCCATGGACCTGACCGGCCGGGATGGGGTGGAGCTGAGCGATTTTTGGGCCGAGGCGGCGACCGCGCACCGTTCGGTCTCGCTGCCCGGCTTTCCAAATTTTTTCATGCTGGTGGGTCCCAACAGCCCCATCGGAAATTTCTCCCTGGTCGATATCTCGGAAAAGCAGCTGGCCTACATCATGCAGTTGATCGATCTGTGGCGTGACGGCACGGCGAATGAGATTTCGGCGAAAGGGGATGCCATGATGGCCTTCAATGCCACCATAAAGGACGCCATGAAGGACACTGTCTGGGTCACCGGGTGCCAAAGCTGGTACCTGGACAAGAACGGCAACCCGGCCATGTGGCCCTTCCCCTATGACAAATTTTGCGCCGATATGACCGCGCCGAACCTGGACGAATTCGATCTGGTCTCTTAAAAAGAGCGTTAACACTGTCCCAGGAGGCGCAGATGTATCTGCCCAAACAATACCATGAAACCCGTGTGGACGTTCTGCATGACACCATGTGCCGGATCGGCGCGGCCACGGTGGTGGCCCAGGGGCCGGACGGCATGATCGCCTCCCATGTGCCCATCGAGGTGGATGGCACGGCGGGAGAAAATGGCACCCTGCGTTGCCATTTCTCCAAGGCCAATCCCCATGTGGCGGCCATCGCCGCGGGCGGTGAAGTTCTGGTGATTTTTCAGGGCCCCCAAGGCTATGCCACGCCGAACTGGTACCCCTCCAAACATCAAACCGGCAAGGCGGTACCGACCTGGCTCTACGTTACCATCCACGCCTACGGACAGGGCGCCACCTACGACGATATTGAAAAACTGAAGCGGCATCTGGCGGCCATCACCGATCATTTTGAAGCCCCGTACGAGCTGCCCTGGAAAATGGCCGATGCGCCGGACGATTATATCGCGAGCAAGTGCAAGGGCATCGTTGGCATCGAAATCCCCATTAGCCGGCTGGAAGGCAAGTGGAAAATGAACCAGGCCAAATCTGAACATGATGTGTTGGGGGTCATCAACGGCCTCCGCGCACAGGGCGATGGCAATTTGGCGGACTTGGTGGCGTCGGCCAACGAACAGAAGCAACAAGGATAGGAACCCATCATGCCTTCATTCGATGTCGTATCCCGAACGGAACTGCCCGAAGTCGACAACGCCGTGCAAGGCGCCATGCGGGAGATTGGCACGCGCTTTGACTTCAAGGGCAGCCAGTGTTCCATCGAACGCACGGAGGAGGTTCTGACCATCCGCGCAGACGATGATTTGAAGCTGAAACAGGTGCAGGAATTGCTGCGCGGCTACCTGGCCAAGCGCAAGGTGGATCACAAGGCGCTTGATTTCGGCGAGCCCGAAAAAGCCTCTGGCAACACCATCCGCCAGACCATTCAGATCAAGCAGGGCATCGCCCGGGACCTGGCGCAAAAAGTGGTCAAGGAGGTCAAGGCCGCCAAGCTGAAAAAAGTGCAGGTCGCGATCCAGGGCGACGAGTTACGGGTAACCGGCAAGAAACGCGACGATCTGCAGGCCGCCATCGCCCTGATTAAGGAGATGAAGCTTGACCAGCCCCTGCAATACGTGAATTTCCGCGACTAGTCAGTTAAAACGGTGGCTAATACGGTTATGCTAATACGGTGACGCTAAGTTTGTACGGTGACGTAATACTTATATCATTGGCATTTTCTTAAAAATAAAAGCAAACGTTCATTTATATAAGTATTACGTCACCGTATTAAATCACGGTATTAAACGCGCGCCGCCGTTCGACTATGCGGCCGTGGCCTTGAAACTGTCGCGCTCTGACAGCTTGGCGAAATAGGCCTGCAAATTTGGCGAATTCTCCATGCAGGCCTTGCCCTCTGGGAAGTTTTGCACCGCCGCCAGAATCGGCATCAGGAAGCAATCGGCCATGGTGAAGGTGTCGCCGCCCAGAAAACCATCGGCCACGGCGGCGTCCAGCATGGCGAACATCTTCGGCAGACGCTTTATCGTCTCGTCAATAACATCACGGACCACGTTGCCGTCCGCGTCCTTGTGGAAGGCATATTCCACCACATACTTGCGCATGAACATCTGATCCACCGCCGTGTTGACCGTGGAGACCCAGCGGTTGACGTTGGCCGCCGCCTTGGGATCGCCAGGCACCAGAGCCGAGCCATCGAACGCCGTATCGATATAGCGGGCAATGGCATGGGATTCGGACAATTCCAGATCATCGTGGCGCATCACCGGAATCAGGCCCAGCGGATTTATCGCCTTGACCTCGTCGGAATGGGGCATGGCGGGAATATGATCATATGCAACACCCTTTTCCTGGGCCACCATGCGCACGGTGCGGACAAAGTTGGAACGGGGAAAACCAATAATTTCAAGCGCCGCGTGATATCTCCAATGACAATGATGCGGTCAAATTTGGCACAAGCCTAATGCCGATCCACATGGCAAGGCAAGCGCACACGGGGAAATTGCCCCAAGGGGCCTGAATTTGCGCCGCCTAATTTTGCAAGGAGGCGCTTATCTTTACCCGAAGTTAACTCTGCCAGAGTGTAATCAACGTGATTTTGGGGAGCGGGTTAATGTCTGTGGACTTTCAAGACGATATTGGAGAAGACTGGGACATGGCGGCGGCCTTGGCTGAAAACGATTCCGGTGAAGGGGCCGCGAAGGGGGCGGAAAAATTCTCCAACCTGAACCAGGCGCTAGACCAGGCCGGTTCCGCCATTGGTGATTTGCACGACTCGCTGCCCATGGCCTTCCGCTTTAATTGGCACCGCATGCCCATTTATTGCTGGATATCCGAGCAGGATGGTGATGTGGGGCTGGTATTGGAAACCGACCTTGGACCGCTACCCTATACTTTGGAAAACAAGGAACGCCGCGCCTATCTGAAACAATTGAATGATGCCGGCCTTGAACTGCCCATCGGTGAATTCCTGGTGACCGAACACAGCCGCTTTCGCCATCGGGTGAAGCGCACCTTGGAAGCGCCCATTACCGGCAGCGTCATCGTCACCGCCGTGGTACCATTGCTGTTGACCGCGCGGCCCTACCACGAACTGGCGAAAACCGGCTAATCCACGGCTGGTTTTCTAGTTCATGGCCAGGTCGCGGCGCACATAACGGCCGTCTTCAACCCCGGCAAAAAAATCATCCACTTCCGGATGGCGCACCGGTGCGCCGTCTTCGTCGTTCAACAGGTTCTGCTCCGAGACGTAGGCCACATAGGTAGTCTGGGCGTTTTCCGCCAGCAAATGATAGAACGGCTGGTCCCTCCGCGGCCGTACATCCTCGGGGATCGACATCAGCCATTCCTCGGAATTGGCGAACACCGGGTCCACATCGAAGACCACGCCTCTAAAGGGATGAATGCGGTGTTTAACGACATCGCCGATCTGAAATTTCGCGACCATTATTGTCGTCATGTGCCCACGGGCTCCTTGATTCTGTCTCATCCATTATTTTTAGCACAATTTCAGCCGTCAATCACCTGCCAACTGCCGTCCGCTTGCCGGCAGGCGACGCCATATGCCTGTTGCATGGAATCGTTGATCACGACCGAGGTCTGATATTCCCGGCAATAGCGGCCCCCCTCCGTATGTCCCTCGCGGGTGGGCAGAATTTCGCCGTGATTGCCGCTGTCGGGGTTGGACCAGCGGATCGGCGCACCGACCGGCGCCACATGCGCCCGCGCTTGGGCGTTGGCCAGGGCCGCCCGGTCGGCCCGGTCCAGGGAGCGGCCGATTTCCCCACCCACGAAGGCACCCAGAATGGTGCCGGCGGCAACCGCGATGATCTTGCCCCGGCCCCGGCCGATTTGTGAGCCGGCCAGGGCGCCACCCACCGCGCCCAGCAAGGTGCCCGCGCCCTGCTTGGGCGCCCCGGCGGTGATGCAGGCGCTTAACAAAATGGCGCAGGCGGTGATGGCGGCAATGGGGGCCAGGGTAGGCTTGGCGTTGGTGCGTTTGGTCATCTGCATGGGTCTCTCCTGAATTCGGTTCGCGCTTGAATGCTGCGACCAATATGCCCGGGTCTGCCTGAATGGACGCTGAGGCCCCCGTTCATCTGAGGTTCATCCGAGGTTCATCTTTCCATCTACGCCTGGGAAGAATAGGATTGGTTGCAGCATCATGGGAGATCAGCCGTGGACATCGACCGAATTTATATCGACCCGGTGGACGCCAAACAGGCGGTATTGGACTATTGCCTGCGCAAGGGGGCGCTGGCCGCGGGCGTCGCCGATTTGGCCGCGCTGGAGCGTATCGCCCCGCCCGGCCACCGCCCCTCGGACCTCATGCCCAAGGTCAAATCCGTGATCTCCCTTGGTGTCGGCGGCCAGACCCAGGGCGCCTGGTCGGTGCCCGCCAAGGCCATGGGTTATTTCGGCTCCACCGAAACCCGGGCCTATACCATTGCCTATGGCGCGGCCTTTTTTATCGAGAGCAAATACCACAAGCCGTCGATCTATTGCCCGCCCGACATGGATAACGAAAAAGGCCCCCGCGTGCCGTTGCAAAGCCTAAAGCTGCACGCCGAGGTAGCCGGCATCGGCGCCCGCTCCCTGGCCGGTGATATCCTGTTGCATCCTGATTTCGGCTATATGTACTTCGCCTCCATCTTTACCGAGTTGGAATTGCCGCCCGACCAGCCCATGGCCGAGAATCCCTGCCCAGCGCCATCCTGTGTCGCCATGTACCGCCAGATCGGCCGCACCCCGTGCCAGAAGTTCTGCCCCGTGCAATGCCTCTCGGGCCACATTGACGAAGACGGCAAGCAGGCCGAGATGCATTACGACATGGCCGCCTGCGCCGAGATGAGCCAACAGTACGAGGCCGTGCCCGCCATGTTGGCCGAGGCCATGGCGGCGGAAGACGATGGCTCCCGGGAAGCTGCCCTGTTCGATCCCGATAACAAGATGCTGTGGTACAAGATGTCGGTGGGCTCGGGCGGGCTGTTGGCGCAATGTTTCGAGTGCATGCGGGTCTGTCCCATTGCCACCAAATCGCCCGAAGCCGACCCGATCCGGCGCAGCATCGCCAAGGCGGGTCAATAAACATGGCCCGGGGCCTGAGCCGCCGGCAGATCGGCATCACCGATGCGATGATCGAAAGCTATGGCGATCTGATCTTTCAATGGAGCCACAATATCCAGACCCGCCGGGGCGATCCCGTGCGGGCGTTGGACTTTGCGGCGATCGAGGCGCATCGGGGCGAGCTAGGCATGAGCGACGGCCAGATCGCCGAACGTATTGGCCTTGGCGAGCCGCAGGTGATGTACATCCGCACCATGATGGAGCGGCGGCGGTTCGACACCCGGCGTTTTGCCCGGCTGTTGGATCTGGGCGGGGCGCGGCGGTTTCGCGACGAGCGGTTCACGGCCCATGAAGACCGTTTCCAGTATCACGACGACGCCCTTGCCCTGCGCGAGGCCATGACGTTCGATGCGGCGCGGGCCCGCCACTACGCCGAACAAGGCTGGTGGGGCGTGGAAACATTGCCCGGCCTTCTGGCCGGCCATGCCAAGGGACGCGCGGAGGCCCCGGCCATTATTCAGGCGGATCAGGTGATCACTTACGGCGAGTTGGGCCAACGCGTGGATACCCTGGCGGGTGGATTGATCGGCCTGGGTCTGGGCCCCGGCGATGTCATCGCGGTGCAGTTGCCGAACATGGCGGAATATTTGATTTCCTATTTGGCCATCGCCCGTCTGGGGGCGGTGATGACGACGCTTTATATGCCGCACCGGGCGCGGGAGTTCGAATCCCTGTTGAGCCACAGCCGGGCCCGGGCGCTGATCTGCCTGGACGATGCGGGCGGCTTCAAGGCGGCGGAGACGGCGTTGAAACTGGACCTGCCGAAACTGCAATCGGTCATCGCCCTGGGCGGGGCGGTTCAGGGCGCCGTGTCATTCGCCGATCTGGCCGGCGGCACGGCCAGCGCCGACAGAATGAAGCTGCCCCTGCCCGTGGCCGCCGATCCGTTCCTGCTTCTCTATACTTCCGGCACCACGGCCAGCCCCAAGGCCGTGCCCCATAATTCCCACACCATGCTGGGCAACGCCCGCCTGGGCGTGGGCGAGCATTTGCTGGGAGCGGACGATGTGCTGATCTCGGCGCCACCGTTCGGGCATTTGTTCGGGCTCTATGCCTTTCACATGGCCATGTATGCGGGCGCGGCGAACTTGCTGCTGCCCACCTTCACGCCACCGGCCCTGGCCGCCGTGATCGAAGCGGGAGCGGCCACCACCCTGTTGGCAGCACCGGCCCATATGGCGGCCTGCCTCGGCCTCGGGCTGTTCGATAAGCATGATTGCGGCACCCTCAAATTGGCCATCCTGTCGGGCAGCGCTGTACCGGCAGAGATGGCCCGGGGCGTGGCGGCCAAGCTGCCGAACTGCGATATCACCCAGTTGTGGGGCATGACGGAAACTCAGGGCGGGCTGTATAGCCGCCCCGGCGACGGCATTGAAATCGCCGCCGCCACCGCCGGCCGCCCGGCGCCGGGCGCCGAGGCGCGGATTGGCGATGACGGCGAATTGCAGGTGCGCGGCGCCATGCTGTTTCCCGGCTATTTCGATAACCCGGACGCCAACAGCACCGCCTTCACTCCCGACGGCTGGTTTCGCAGCGGCGATCTGGCGGCCATGGGGGATGACGGCAACATCGCCATCACAGGGCGCATCAAGGACATCATCAACCGGGGCGGGGTGAAATATAATCCGCGCGAGATCGAGGACCTGCTGGACAGCCATCCCCATATTGCCCAATCCGCCATCGTGCCCATGGCGGATGACGTCCTGGGCGAGCGGGCCTGCTGTTTCGCCGTCGCCACCGCGCCGGACGTGACTTTGAAAATATTGTGCGATTACCTCCTCGGCCATGGCATCGCCAAGACCAAGTTGCCCGAGCGTCTGGTCCTGGTGGATGAAATGCCGCTGACCCCGACGCGGAAAATCATCAAGGGCCGCCTGGAAATACCACCTGAATAATTCGGCCTATTCGATGGCGTAGACGACCGAGACGGTGATGCGGATTTCCGTTTCCCCCACTGCCACGGCCCGGCCCGCGCCGGATGCCGACATGGCGCGGAGTTCAGGCCCCGGTCCGGGCCCGCCGCCCTCGCGGATACGCAGCACCGGGCCCAGTTCAACGCCGGCTTCCCCGGCATACAGTTGCGCCCGACGCTTGGCTTCCCTGATGGCCAGGACCCGGGCCCGGTCCTGCAATTGTTCGGGCTTGGCCACGGCGAAGTGCAGTCCGGAGAGATTATTGACCCCGTCGGCGGTCAGACGGTCCAGCATTTCGCCCAGACGGCCGATTTGGCGCAGGCGGACCCGCACCTGGCCCGAGGCGCGGAAAGCCACCGGGGCCCGGACGCCATCGTTGCTGTTTTGCCGCGGATAGACCGGGCGCAGATTAACATGCTGGCTTTGCACACCGCCCTCGGCAATGCCAAAGGATTCCAACCCGGCCAACGCCCGCGCCATGATCTCCCCGTGCGCCGCCAGGGCGGCCTTGGCCGTCTCCGCCTGAGAGGTGACGCCGGCGTTGATCACCGCCATGTCCGGGCGGGCCGTCACCACCCCGGTGCCCTGGACTACAATGACGGGGCCAATGCCGCGGCCAATGCCATTGCCCGGCCGCTCTACCGCCACTGCGGGCAGGGTCAAGGGGGGCAGGGGCAGGGCGGCAAGCATCAGGCCCAACTGCCAGACGCGGACAGGCACGGCTAAATTTCCCTGGCGCCGGTGTCGGCCGGCGCGATGGTGCATCGCAACAGCCCGCCCGCTGCTTCATTATTGGCGGGCTCGCACGACACGAATGCCTTGGCGGCCGGCACGTCCATGTCCGCCAGTTTCGGGCCGCAACTCATGGCCAGGGCCGCCAGGGCCCACAGGCCGAGCAAACCGCCCATGACGACGGGGAACAGACCCCCGCGATCGTAGTTGGCGGCGCGCGCCGAATATCGAAAGATAGTCATTGGAACCTCCCCCCATACTTCCCATCGGTCCTTCTTCAACGTCATATTGGCTTTGAAAAGCGGCCGCGCAAGGGCGAAATTATGACGAAATTGTGTTCATGGCACCAACATGCATGTTGGTCTGGTGTTGGTGCGGTGTTGGTTTCCCCCCGGCGGACAGTACCAATCCGAACGGCCCGGCGCGGGGCGGCATCCCTTCAGCTTCGTTGCGGCACACCGTGGATGTAGCGGGTGTTGATCTCGCTTTCATTGCCGTCCGGGTCCATCATGAAAAAGGCCCGGCCCGCGCCGCGCTCCCCATAGGGGCCGCGCGTGAAAAAACGGCCGCCCACGAACTTGGCCATGATGGCGTCGAATTCGTCCTCCGCGACGGTCATGGCGAAATGCAATGGACCGCCGCCCTGGTGGCGGCCGGTGTGGTTTTCCATTTGCAGCACCAGATGGCCGCGGTCCATCTGCAGATATGTGCGTTCCTCGTCCCGCTTGTCGAGCGGAATGCCAAGGATACCATGATAGAAATCCAGCGCCGCCTCCATGTTCCGCACCTTGAGGAAAATCTCCTCGATACCGATTACCGCCATCTGGCTGTCTCCTGTAAAAATTGTCCTAATCGAAATCTTCCTGGGTGATCAATATATGCCCCGGTTGTTCAGCGACCCGATCCAGCCAACGGCGGATACCGGGATAGTCATCCAGGGTCATCCCGGCCTCCCCAGCCACGTGGGTGTAGGCATAGAGGGCGATATCGGCGATGGAATAGCCGGCATCGACCAGGAAATCCGACTCCGCCAGCCGGCCCTCCATGACATCGAGGGCTTGGTAGCCCTTGCGCTGTTTTTCCGCCAACTGGTCCCGGTCCAGGTCCTCTGGATCGAGAAAATGCAACCAATAGCGGGCCACGGCAATGTTGGGTTCGTGGCTGTATTGCTCAAAGAACATCCATTGCAGAGCCTGGGCCTGGGCAAAGGCTTCCCTCGGCCAATAGTCCGTGCCTCGGGCCAGATAGAACAAAATGGCGTTGGACTGGGGCAAGTGGCGGCCGTCGGGAAATTCCAGCACGGGCACGCGGCCATCGGGACTGCGGGCCATGAAGTCCGCGCCGCGGGTTTCGCTGCGGGTCACGTCGTATTCGATCCGCTGGAACGGCTGGTCCAGATGGCAGAGCATCAGACGTACCTTGTAGGCGTTTCCCGAGCCCAGATTATCGTGCAAAATCAACATGGCGGTCTTTTTCATCACGGTCTTTTTCATCAACTGTGCGCCGCCTGGAAGCGGGAGGTGCCGGGGACGTAAAGATCGAGCAGACTTTCACCCAGGCGCTTGCTCCGGGGGTCCTCCATCCACAGGCGCACCAGATGGCGGCGGTGGTCCGCATCGTCGTGGTATTCGGTGCGGGAATGCAGAATGGTAAAATTATTGACGAACTGCATATCGCCCTTTTGCATCTCCATCACCGCCTGCAATTCCGTCCGGGCCACCAGGGCATCGACATGATCCAGCACGGCGACTTCCTCCGCAGGCAATTCCATGCCTTCCTTTTCCACCCAGTCGATGGGGTTGCGGTTGTAGCAGCAGTGCAGATAACCGCCATGGAAGGCGAAGACGGGAATGGGCTTGGCCGAGAGGGGATGTTCGCCCGGATCATGCTGGCGGCGGCGATGGTGGTAGAAGCCCCGTTCCAGCAGGGGAAGATCGTCCGGCCGCTCGGCCCTAATGGTGTTGAACAAGGTGGTGGCGCTGACCAGCGGGCTGACCCCGCCCCGCGCCGCTACGTCCAGACACAACAGAGCTGTCAGGCCGGCGCCGTCACTATGAAACGGCAGCCGCTTGTTGCTGCGGTAACCGCGGGAGAGGTGGGAATAGGGGATATCCTCGTCGATCACGTCGACCACGGACTGCCCTTCGTAATTCTGTACCACGATGTCGCCCACTTGGGCCGCCATCATGTAATAGGCGGCCATGGTGTCGTCATGGCTGAAATCATCCACCGGCCAGCCGGCCAGCACGGCAAAGCCGCGGCCGTTTTCCAGATCGTCATGCACCAAGGCCAGCAGCCCGGCCAAGCCAGGCAGGGGATGGTCCGCCGCCC
>JAPYUH010000047.1:9845-21655 GCA_029936195.1 Alphaproteobacteria bacterium | reverse complement strand
GCGGCCTCTTTGTTGCACCAGAGCAACGACGGCGTCAATGGCCGGCGGCGCCACTTCCGTCGGGTGGCCCCGTTCCGCCACGGGCCCCGCGAGAGCGTCAATTTTCATGGCCGGGCCAGTTTCTAAATTCTGGAACATGGACGTCTTACGGGCGCCGGCCTTTGCCGCACCGTCGATCCGATGGTCCACGTTGATGGGAATGCCGACGCCAAGGCATCCGCCGATGGCCTGGACCTCGCCCATCATTGCGCGGACCAGGGCGCGGCCCAAGGCGGGGCGCGGCCCGGTCAAGGACCATTGTCGTCCCCGCTAAATACGTTCGTCGCGCAAGGCCCGGCGGCGAACCTTGCCGGCATCGTCACGCACCGGTTCGGCAACAAATTCTATTGTCCGGGGAATTTTGTAACGCACCAGATGGTTTCCCAAATGCGCCAGCAAATCCTCCGCCTCATGATTTCCATCCGGCTGATCGACAATGGCATGTACCAGACTGCCCATATCCTCGTCCGGCAAGCCGATAACGGCGGAGGAGCGCACACCGGGATAGAGATCAATGGCCGCCTCTACTTCCGCCGGATAAATATTGGCCCCACCCGAGAGGATCATATCGCTGCGCCGATCGGTCAGATAAAGATAGCCGTCATCGTCCAGATAGCCCATGTCGCCCAGCGATTCCCAGCCTCCCTCAACCGCCTTGGCCTCGGCGCCGATGTAGTAGTAGGTCGACCCCTGGCCGGTATCGGGCAGCAGAAAAATCTCGCCCACCTCGCCATTGGGCAGGCTGTTGCCCCCGTCATCGACGATCTTTAATTGGAAACCTTCCTGGGCCTTCCCGACCGAGCCCCGATGGCTTAACCATTCCGTACCCGACAGCGTGGTGAAGCCTTGCGCTTCCGTCCCGCCGTATAGTTCCATCAGTACGTCGCCGCCGAACCAGTCGATAAAAGCTTCCTTCAGCCAGGCCGGACAAGGTGCGGCCATATGCCAGACCACGGCCAGGGAGCCCACGTCATAGCCGTCCCGTTGGTCGGCTGGCAGACGCCACATGCGTTGCATCATGGTCGGCACCAGATAGAGCAGGTTGACCCGGTGTTCTTGAATAATTTCGAGGGTCTGGGCGGCGTCGAACCGCGAGGTGATGATCAGATGATGGCCCATGCGCATGCCAAGCATGCCAATTCCAAAAGGTCCATTGTGGTATAGCGGTCCCGGCACCAGGGCGGTTTGTTCCAGTTTCGCCCCGAACCGCTCCTCCAATGGATTGGCGGCGGCGGGTTCCTTGGACACGATCAGCTTTGGCCGACCGGTGGACCCGCCCGAAGTCATGGCTTTCCAATATTTCGACGTCACCTCCGGCAGGGGCGTATCGGCAAGGCCAGGATCGGGTTCGAAACCGGCATCCACACACACCGTGCCCGGATGGGCCGCCGGGTCCACACCGACGATCAGGCTGGGTTCCGCCAGTTCCACGATTTGCCGGCGTTCATGGTCCGGCAGGCGATAGGACACGGGTTGCGGCGTGGCGCCCAGTTTCCAGACGGCAAATGTCGCCGCCACGAATTCGATACCATTCGGCAGGGCGATGGTGACAAAGTCGTCCGCGCCGACGCCATGCGCCTGATAGGCGCGTGCCAAACGGTTCGTTTGCGCTTCCAGATCGGCCCGGCTCAAGGTCGTGCCCTCATGGGTCAGGGCCGGCTTGTCAGGGTCGCGGTTGGCCCAAAAGGCCAGGATTCGGGACAGGGACACTTCACTCATTTACGCTCTCCAAACCACCTCTGCCCGGCCGTTTCTAAGGACGTGCATTATTTTCACGCTGAATTATGCTAATCCTAGCACTCTCGCACCACCAGCAAGTGAAATCATTGGAAGACGAAATTCATGGCCGGAAACCAACCCTATCAGGCAGGCCGTCATTTCCTGCAAATCCCCGGCCCGACCAATGTGCCCGACCGTATTCTGCGCGCCATCGACGGCGCCACCATCGATCATCGCGGCCCGGGCTTCGAGCGCTTGGGACACCGGGTGCTGGACGGCATCAAGCCTATTTTTCAGACCACGGACCCGGTGGTGATCTACCCGGCCTCCGGCACCGGCGCGTGGGAGGCCGCCCTGGTCAACACCCTGTCGCCTGGCGACCGGGTATTGATGGCGGAGACGGGACAATTCGCCAGCCTGTGGCATGCTCTGGCCGAACGCCTGGGATTGGACGTGGTATTTCTGCGCGGTGACTGGCGCCACGGCGTTCGGGCCGAGGAGATCGCCCAGGCCCTGGAGCAAGATAAAAATAGTCGGATCAAAGCGGTTTGCTGCGTGCACAATGAAACCTCGACCGGGATAACCTCCGACATCGCGGCCGTGCGCAAGGCGATGGACGACGCCGGGCACCCGGCTTTGTTGATGGTCGATACCATTTCATCCCTGGCCTCGATTGATTACCGCCACGATGAATGGGGTGTCGACGTGACCATTGGCGGTTCGCAAAAGGGCTTGATGCTGCCGCCGGGCCTTGGTTTTAATGCCGTCGGGGCCAAGGCTCTCGCGGCTTCGGACACGGCCGCCATGACCCGGTCGTATTGGGATTGGGGGCCTATGCTGACGGCCAACAAGGGTGGCGCGTTTCCCTATACGCCGGCGACGAACCTGTTGTACGGTCTGGACGAGGCGCTAACGATGCTGGGGGAAGAGGGCTTGGTGAATGTTTTTCACCGCCACGCCCGGCTGGCGGAGGCGGCCCGGCTGGCCGTGGCGGCTTGGGGGTTGGAGACCGTGGCGCAAAACGAGGGAGAGATGTCAAACAGCCTGACCGCCGTCATGCTGCCCGATGGGCACAACGCCGATGATTTTCGCGCCACCGTGCTGGAGCGGTTCAATATGTCCCTGGGCAACGGCCTGGGCCGCCTGGCGGGCAAGGTTTTCCGCATTGGCCATCTTGGCGATTTCAACGAATTAATGCTCGCCGGCACTCTATCGGGGGTGGAAATGGGCCTAGCAGCGGCCAACATACCACACAATAGGGGCGGCGTGCAGGCCGCTCTGGATTATTTGTCACCGAACTAGGCAGAACACCAAATGGCCGACAACACGGAAAGCGACGCCCAAGCAGAAGCTCTAGACTGGTTCGACTGCCGATCGGCAACCGCGTCGGAAGACGATATTCACGCCCTGGCATTGCAGACCCTGTTCCGCGGGTTGGGGACGACGGACATCGCCGATAGTTCCGACGCCGCCAAATTCTTCCGCTTGATCACGGAACGCATCTCCAGCCGCCCGACCCCAAATATTGCCCCCGCCCCACAACCGACAGCCGACATCGTCGATAGCCGACATAGGGCGCTGTTCAATAGCAGCCCCATCGGCATCTCCATTACCACCGCCGATGAAGGTCGTATTCTTTTCGTCAACAATTGGTGGGCCGCATCATATGGCCGCTCGGTCGAGGAACTGGTCGGGACCCACATCGGCGACTACTACCCCGACCCAAAAGTTCGCGCTGATTTGATGCAACGCATGCGAAGGGAGGGCTCCATCCACAACGAAGAAATTCAGGTAAAGCGCGCCGACGGCCAAGAGTTGACATGGGTTCTCATCTCCCTCTACCCCACGGAATTCGAAGGCCAAACAGCAATTCTGGCTTGGATCGACAATATCAACGAGCGAAAAGTGGCCGAGGCGGAATTGCATGTTAGCCAACAACGCCTGCAGGATTTCGCCGATGCGACCGCCGATTGGTTTTGGGAAACCGATGCCGAACACCGGTTTACATATATTTCAGAGGGATTTGAGCGCGCCACCGGCTTCAAGCCGGCAAGATTCCATGGCAGCGACCGGCGCGAGTTAATCCGCGTTTCGATGACCACGTCGAATGACTTGGATATTCTCAAGAAACTGGAAACACGGGAACCTGTCCGCGATTACACTCACCGCTTTCCCGTCGAAGGGAAAACACCATTGTGGGTGCGATCATCCTCGCTGCCAATTTATGATCAGCAGGGGGAATTCATCGGTTATCGCGGCGCGGCGACCAATATCACCGATGCAATCGAAACCCGGCTAAATTTGCAAAGTATCGCCGACCGCTACCTGAATGCCATCGACAGCATGTCGGAAGGCGTTGCCTTGTGGGATAAGCATGATCGGCTGGTTGTCAGCAACCGGCGTTTTCAGGAATTCGGCGGCAATGATTTCGGGCGGTTCCAGACCGGCATTCGCTTTGAAGATCTCGTTCGCGCCACGGCCAAGGCCGGCGCTTACGCCGAACGCGGTGATGCCTTGGAGGCAGCGATACAAGTGCGTCTGAAGGCCCATCGCTATCCGCCCAGTGAATTTGAAATCCGGCTATTGAACCGAACTTTAAGCGTTCGCGAACAGCGGACGCCCGATGGCGGAACAATTTCCATCGTTATCGACATGACCTTGCAGCGCCAATTCGAGGAACAACTGCATCAGGCCCAGAAGATGGGAGCCGTGGGCCAGCTGACGGGCGGCATTGCACATGATTTTAACAATCTGTTGGCGGTGATTTCGGGCAATCTGGAGCTATTGGAACGACGCGCCATGGGCGATGAAGATTTGCTGCGCTTTATCATGCGGGGTCTGGCGGCGGCTGATCGGGGGGCTGATTTAACCAACCGTCTGCTGGCCTTCTCGCGCCGTCAGCCCCTGGCCGCACAATCCGCGACCCTGAACGGTCTGATCAACGGGATGCAGGACTTGGTTCAGCGCACCCTTGGCGAAACCATTCAGATCAGGACAAAAATGCCCGCTGATCCTTGGCGTTGCCAGGTTGATGTATCGCAATTGGAAAGCGCGATTTTGAACCTGGCCATCAATGCCCGCGACGCCATGCCCAATGGCGGTGATCTGATCATCGAAACCACCAATCTGGATTTGCTGGATGAAGACGCGGCCGGACGGCAGAACTTGAAGCCCGGTCAATACGTCACCCTTTCGGTCAGCGATACAGGCGACGGCATGACGGCGGAGGTCATGGAAAGGGCCTTTGATCCCTTCTTCACAACCAAGGATGTGGACAAGGGTACGGGGTTGGGGTTGAGCATGGTCTACGGCTTCGTTCAGCAATCGGGCGGGCAGGTCCGTATCGACAGCACGGTTGGGAAAGGCACCACCGTCACAATTTACTTGCAGAGCACCCCGGACGCCAAGGTCCAAGATGCTGGCGGGGAGAAGACCAAAGTTCCCCAGAAAGGACGGGGAGAGACGGTTTTGGTGGTGGAGGATGACGGCGACGTCAGGGAGATTGCGGTCGCGATGTTGACGGACCTGGGCTATCAGGTCTTGCAGAAAATAGACGGCAAGGGCGCCCTGGCGTTGCTGAATATGACCCCGGACGTGGACCTGTTGCTGTCCGACGTTGTTCTGCCCGGGGGCATGAGCGGTAGAGCCCTGGCCGCAGCCGCTCGCATTATCCGGCCGGAAATCCGAGTGCTGTTCATGTCGGGATATACCAAGGATACCTTCGCCATCGATGGCCACCCTGAACCCGGCGATCAACTGCTGGCGAAGCCGTTTCGCAGTACCGATCTGGCCCAATCCATTCGCCGTGCCCTGGCCACGTAAATTCGCTTCGATGATGCTGCTTGACATTAGAACAAAACGTGAATATAAGCCTGGGTAACGAACTCGGCATACGGTCGACGTTGCGGCAAGTGGCCCCGTCCCTGCCCCGGCAGCCTGATCCTATCGCCGGGTTTTGTCGTTTCTGGCGCCCCACGTGCAATTTGAGGTGCCGGATGAAGCGCTACACGGTTTGTCAAGCGTGCGGGAGTATATATCCTTGTTATTGATTCGTTGGGTATTGGCGGTAGAGGCGGCAAAATAAACAGCATGAACGACCTGTTCACACAGACCGGCAAACCGGCGACCGGCACCAAAGGCGGCCGGGACAGCCGGGACCGGGGCGCCGATAGTTATTCGGCTAAGGATATCGAGGTTCTGGAGGGATTGGAGCCGGTGCGCCGCCGTCCGGGGATGTATATTGGCGGCACCGACGAGAGGGCCCGCCATCATCTCGCGGCCGAGGTTCTGGACAATGCCATGGACGAAGCCGTGGCGGGATACGCTGACCGCATCACCGTCGATTTGGCCGCCGACGGCACCTTGACCATAACCGATAACGGCCGGGGCATCCCCATTGATCCGCACCCAAAGTTCAAATCGAAATCCGCCCTTGAGGTCATCATGACGACCCTGCATTCGGGGGGTAAGTTTTCCGACAAGGCCTACCAAACCGCGGGCGGATTGCATGGGGTGGGCATTTCCGTGGTCAACGCATTGTCCGAATACTTGTTGGTTGAGGTCGCGCGGGACCGCAAGCTTTGGCGCCAGGAATATTCCCGCGGTGCCCCGACCACCAAGCTGCAAGCCATGGGCACGGTGGCGAACCGCCGTGGCACGACTATCGCCTGCCGCCACGACCCGGAGATATTCGGCGCCGGCATGGCATTCTTGCCGGCGCGGGTCTATCGCATGGCCCGCTCCAAGGCCTATTTATTTCGCGGCGTGCAGATCCGCTGGACCTGTGCGCCGGAACTGATCGGCGGCAAGGATCCGACGCCGGCGGAAGCGATATTGCATTTCCCCAATGGCTTGACGGATTTTCTCGCCGAATCCCTGCAAGACGGCCCCACCGTCACGCCGGGGCCCTTTGCCGGCCGGGCCGAACTGACCGAGGACAAGGGCGAGGTTGAATGGGCCATTCACTGGCCCCTGGAGCGCGACGGCTTTGTGAATTCCTATTGCAATTCCGTCCCCACCAGCCAGGGCGGCACCCATGAAAGCGGGCTGCGCGGCGCCCTGACCAAGGGGTTGCGGGCCTATGGCGAGATGGTCAGCGTGCGCAAGGCCTCTCAGTTGACCGCCGATGACGTTTTGGGACCGGCCGCGGCCATGCTGTCGGTCTATATCCGCAATCCGCAGTTCAGCGGCCAGACCAAGGAAAAACTGTCAAACGCGGAGGCCGCCCGCTGGGTTGAAACCATTGTGCGGGACCATTTTGACCATTGGCTTTCCGGCGATCCGGAAAACGCCAACCGGCTGCTGGCCTGGGGCATCGAACGGGCGGACGAACGCCGCCGCCGCCGGGACGAGAGGGATATCAAACGCAAATCCGCCTCCCGACGGGTGCGCCTGCCGGGCAAACTGTCGGACTGCTCGCAAAATACCGCCCAGGGCAGCGAATTGTTCATAGTCGAGGGTGATAGCGCCGGCGGCTCGGCCAAGCAGGCCCGCAACCGGGCCAATCAGGCTATTTTGCCATTGCGGGGCAAGATCCTCAATGTGGCTTCCGCCAGCGCGGAAAAACTAAAAGCCAACCAGGAATTAAGCGATCTGCTCCAGGCCATGGGCTGTGCCACCCGCTTGCTCTACCGGGAAGATGACCTGCGCTATGAAAAAATCATCATCATGACCGACGCGGACGTTGACGGGGCCCACATCGCCTCGTTGCTGATGACGTTTTTCTTCCAGGAATTGCCCGACCTGGTGCATCAGGGGCACTTGTATCTGGCCCTTCCCCCCCTCTTTCGTATCTCTCAGGGTGGCAAGACCTTGTATGCCCGGGACGACGCCCATCGGGAGGCATTGCTGGCTACGGAATTCCAGGGCCGGGCCAAGGTCGAGATCTCCCGTTTCAAGGGCCTGGGCGAGATGCCGCCGCGTCAGCTCAAGGAAACCACCATGGATCCAAAGAACCGTACGTTGTTGCGGGTTGTGCTGCCCGACGACGGCGGTGAAACGGCCCATTTGGTGGAGCAATTGATGGGGCGGAAAGCCGAGTCACGATATCGTTACATCCAGGACAATGCCCGTTTCGTTACCGACCTGGATGTTTAGGGGGCACACACCATCTCTATTATATGGCTTTTGCCGAATTGGAGATATGCCATGAAAACGCTGATCGGTTGCGTCGCCGCCGCGATTCTGCTTATAGTCCAAAGCGCTAACGCCGCCACCATTACCCGCGACGAACTTCATCCCTTCTACGATCCCGATCTGGTGCGATATGTTGCCGCCAACGGCAGTATTCCGGCCGTTATCATCGCCAATCCGTTCGGCGCGGGGCAGGATCAAGCCTTGTTGACCACATTGCCAATGCCCGGATACCTGCCGCCAACGACGCTTTTGCCGACCACGGCACGGGATAGTGATGATGGCCATCTGGTGCTCATTTTTGATCCGGTCACCGCGTCCAACGGTCACGCCGCTTGCGCGGCGCCCGACCGGCAAACAACCGCGACCAATGCAGGGCCCAAAGCCGGAAATGCCAATATTCTGCGTTTGCAAATCGCCTTTTGCTATGACGCGGAAGTGGTCAGCGAGGCCTTCATGGAAATGCGGCGGCCAAAGGCGCCAGGTGACCGAGATTTTAGTATTGCCATGGCGCAATTGCTTTCCGTCCTGTTGCCGTCGCAAAATACAAGAAGCGCCAAATGCCAAGGCTCAATGATGGGCAATTGCTAACAATTCAGCCACGCCGCCATGGCCTGATTGACCTCGTCGGGGCGTTCTATGGGACTAAGATGGCCGCAGTCCTCGATTACCCGAAGCTGGGCATTGGGGATCGCGCCCTGCATCTCCTCGTGTCGGGCCAACGGTGTCAGGGCATCCTGCCGGCCCACCAGTACCAGGGTTGGACAGTCAATGGCGGGCAGATCCCGGCGGCTGTCGGGGCGGCCGATGATGGCGGTTTGCTGGCGTATGAAACCGTCCCGGCCAACATCCGTGGCCATTTGTTTGATGGCCGCCACCAAGACCCCGTCAGCGAGGCGATCAGCGTGGATGAAATGCCGGATCAGGCGGTCCGACATGCCGATAAAGCGGCCGATTTGCGCCTGTTTGATGTAATCACGGCGCAGCCCGCGCCGCCCCTCGTCATCGTCCCGGGCGGTAGTGTTCAACAGGGCCAGGCGGTCCACCCGATGGGGCGCACGGCGTATGATTTCAAGGGCGATATAACCGCCAAAAGACAAGCCCGCCAGCGCGAACCGCTCGGGCGCCGCCGCCAGAATGGCCGCCGCGATGGCGCCAATATCGGTGTGGCGGCGATGTTCCGCCGTCACGGTAATGTCGGCGAGATCCGCCAAGCCCGCAACCTGGCCCCGCCAGAGAACATCCGTACAGAGCAAACCCGGCACCAATATCAAGCATGGCTTGGCTTCAACCAAGGCGCATGCCGGCCGCAAGACCGTTGTCGGCGGCATATGCGGCGGCGGCGACCTTCTGCCCCTCGCCCCGTACCCGTTTGATCAGAACACGGCCGTCGGCGGCGGCCACCGCGATGCCATCCTCGCCAACTGCCATAACCTCCCCCGGCACACCGGCGGCGCCATCGATACGGGTACAATCATAGAGTTGCAGGCGCCCGCCGTCATGGGTCGTCCAGGCGCCAGGTTGCGGATCGGCGCCCCGGATCAGATTGTGCACCACGGCCGCCGGCTGGGTCCAGTCGATAGCGACGTCATCCGCCCTGCACCAGCTTTCATAGGTGGCGTCTGCTTCATTTTGCACGATCTTTAGCGCCTTGCCGGCCTTTACCAAATCAACGCTTTCCAGCATGGCCGCCACGCCCATGGGGAATAATTGGTCAAAATAGATGCTGCCCAAGGTGTCGTTGGCGGTGATCGCAACTTCCCTTTGCAATAGCACCGGCCCGGTATCGAGGCCGTTGTCGGGCCAAAAAATGGTCAGACCGGTTTTGTCGGCGCCCTGAATGATCGGCCAGTTGATGGAACTGGGACCGCGATGGCGGGGTAGCAGGGAGGGATGATATTGGATCGTGCCATGAGTGGGGATATAGAGGAATTCCTCCGGCACGATTTTTGTGACAAAGGCCATGACGCACAGGTCGGGATTCAATTCCGCGAACGCGGCCCAGACCTCCGCCTTCTTGTAGGAAGCGGGCTGATACACCGGCAGGCCATGTTCCTCGGCCGCCACCTTGATCGGGTCGGGGCGGGCATCCTCGCGGTCCGGTTCGCAATAAACCGCAATGACATCATCGCCCCTGTCCAACAGCGCTTCGAGGACCGACTTGCCGAAAGCCTGCTGTCCGTTGACCACAATTTTCATGATTATTTCTCCAGCGCCATGTTGAAATGTCTCCTGATGCCATGATGGGCCATCCGTGCTCTACCCTCAATCGGCAAAGTGACGTTGACAGAGCGGCGGTGAGCATTTATGTCGCTTTGCTACAATCCTTGGATTATCTCTGTCAGACCAGAATTTTGGTCATTCCGAGTAGAAGCCGCCCTATTGTGGCCTCCATGCCCCGGTAAATTTGTAGTTACGGAATTACATGCCCTTTGAAGAACTTGGCCTAAGCTCCCCCATCCTGCAAGCCGTCGACGACGCCGGCTATAGCGAACCGACGCCCATTCAGAAGCGCGCCATACCTTATATCCTGCAGGGACGCGACGTCCTGGGCTGTGCCCAGACCGGCACCGGCAAGACCGCCGGCTTTACCCTGCCGATGATCGATATCCTCAGCCAGCGCCGGGCGCGGGCGCGCATGCCGCGATCCCTGATCCTGGAACCGACCCGGGAACTGGCTGCGCAAGTGGCGGAAAATTTCGAGGTCTATGGCAAATACCACAAGCTGAACATGGCGCTGTTGATCGGCGGCGTGTCTTTCGTGGATCAGAGCCGGATTATCGACCGGGGCGCCGATGTCCTAATTGCGACGCCCGGCCGACTGCTGGACCATTTCGAACGCGGCGGGCTGCTGCTGCGCGGCATCGATGTATTGGTAATCGATGAGGCCGACCGGATGCTGGACATGGGCTTCATCCCGGATGTGGAACGCATCGTGCAATTGTGCAATCCGAAGCGGCAGACGTTGTTTTTCTCGGCCACCATGCCGCCCGAAATTCGCCGCCTGGCTGATATTTTTCTTGACGACCCGACGGAAATATCCGTCGCCCCGCCCGCCTCGCCCGCGGAAACTGTGGATCAGACCGTGACAATGGTCAGATCCCGCGACAAGGACCGAGTTCTGCAATCCCTGCTGCGCTCGCAACCGGTCAAGAACGCCCTGATTTTCTGCAACCGCAAACGGGACGTCGACGCGGTCAGCAAAACCCTGAAAAGCCGTGGCTTCGATGCCTCGGCCCTGCATGGGGATATGCAACAAAGCTATCGCATGCAGACCCTGGCCAAGTTCAAGAACAACGAAATCAAAATTCTGGTTTGCAGCGATGTCGCGGCCCGTGGCCTGGATATCCAGGGCTTAAGCCACGTTTTTCTCTATGACGTTCCCATTCATGCCGACGATTACGTCCACCGCATCGGCCGCACGGGCCGGGCCGGCATGCCGGGCCGGGCCTTGACGCTTGCCGCGCCCGAGGACGGCAAATACCTCGACGCGGTTGAGCGGCTGATCGGCAAACCCATTCCCCGCTTCGATCCCGATAGTCAGCAGACCGGGACGGTGCCGGCCACTGAGCAGGAGCCGGAGCAAATAATTGAGCCGGCAACCGCTCAAGCGGTGGAACAAGTGGCGGAACAAGCGGCGGAAGTATCCTCGGAACCAGCATCCGAAGCCGTAACCGAGGCAGCGGACGAAGCACCAATTGCGGCGGCCGTTCAAGTTACCGAAGACGCAAAACCGGTCGAACCCACCACCGAAGCAGCATCCGGTGATGACGCCGAGACGGAAGCGAAGCCCAAGCGTGAAGGCCGCCGCCGGAGCCGAGACGGGCGCGGACGGGGCAACAGGGGCGAGGGTAAAAGCGAGGCCAGGGAAGAGGCCAAGGATGGCGGCGCGCCCGAAAGCGAGGGCGAGGAGCAACCAA
>JAPYUH010000047.1:2245-9745 GCA_029936195.1 Alphaproteobacteria bacterium | reverse complement strand
GGCCGGCGCCAAGGCGGCAAGCGGGATGGTCAAAGAGATGGTCGGGGCGATGGCGGCGATTCATCCGTCGTTGGCATGGGCGACCATATGCCCGCCTTTTTGAACCAGGGCACCGGACGCAAGAAAAAATCCGACAAATAGGGCGTCAATAGGAACCTGGTCACCAGGGACCAGACAGGGAGGTTGGGTCATGCAAACCATTTTCGTGATGGCGAAATGCGAATTGGGCGAGACCTACAACGTTGCCGCCGCCGCCGTGGAAGGCACGGAGATGATATCGGAAGTCTATTCCATATCCGGGCAATATGACCTGATGATAAAATGCTACCTTGATGACGGCGCCGATATCGGCCATTTCGTCACCTCGTCGATCCAGACCCTGCCCGGCGTGAAGGACACCTTCACCATGATCACCTTCAAAACCTTTGCCTAACGGATAATGCCATGAACGCCCCCGCCAACACCGATATCGTCTCGGCCGTCGCGGAGGCGCAGGCCCGCTTCGCGGCTGATAATCCCCTCAGCCAGGCTCAGTTGGACAAGGCCGCCGCATTTATGCCCGGCGGCAACACCCGCACCGTGCTGTTCTACCCCCCCTTCCCCCTGACAATGACCAAGGGCGAGGGCTGTCATCTGTGGGATCTGGACGGCCACCGCTACATTGATTTTCTGGGCGAATATACCGCCGGCCTGTACGGCCATTCCAACGCGATGATCCGCGCCGCCATCGACCGCGCCCTGGATAATGGCATTGTTATGGGCGGGCAGAACCAGGCGGAGGCCGACCTTGCCGCCGCCATCGTCAACCGCTTTCCCGGCATCGAACGGGTACGGTTTACCAATTCGGGCACGGAAGCAAACTTGATGGCCGTCTCGGCCGCCCGCGCCTTTACCGAGCGGGCCGGCGTCATGGTGATGGCGGGGGGCTATCACGGCGGGGTGTTCTATTTCGCCCCCGGCGGCTCGCCGCTGAACGCGCCGTTTCCTTATGTCATGGGCAGTTACAACGATGTCGATCAGTGCCGTGGGTTGATCCGGGAACAGGGATCGGACCTGGCCTGTGTTATTGTCGAGCCCATGCAGGGCGGCGGTGGCTGCATCCAGGGCAGCCCGGAATTCCTCGGCATGCTGCGCGAGGAGACCACCAGGAGCGGCGCCTTGCTGATCTTTGACGAGGTCATGACCTCGCGCCTGGGCCCCGGTGGCCTGCAAGGCGTTCTGGGTATCATGCCGGACCTGACGGCGTTGGGCAAATATGTCGGCGGCGGCATGTCGTTCGGCGCCTTTGGCGGCCGGGCCGATATTATCGACCGCTTCGACCCCCGCCGGGAGGACGCCTGGCCGCACGCGGGCACCTTCAATAACAACGTTCTGACCATGAACGCCGGCCTAACGGGCCTAACCGAAATCTACACCGGCAATGTTGCGGTTAGCTTCAATGCGCGCGGCGACAAATTGCGCCAATCCCTTAACGCCCTGGCGGAAAAACACGGCGCCGCAATGCAGTTTACCGGCCGGGGCAGCATGATGGCGGTGCATTTCCGCCAGGGCGATATCCGCAACGTGGATGACGCCATGCTGGGCCGCAACGAACTGCGCCCGTTGCTGCACATGGACCTGGTCGGCATGGGTATCTATCCCGCCGCGCGCGGCATGTTCACCCTGTCCCTGGCCCATGATGAAGCATCATTCGCTGCCCTGGAGGGGGCCATGGAAGAATTCATGGTCAGCCGAAGCAGCCTGCTCGGCGCCTGAAGGGCCCGAATAACATTTATCATTACTGGGAGTACGCGTTATGGCGGTCGATGCCGATCTGCAAAAAATCCTGGATATGATCAAGGCGGCCGACCGGCCGGCCTATAAGGATATACCCGTGGCGGAGGCGCGCGCCGGCTATCAGGTGACGGTTGGGCTTTTCGATCCCGACGGCGAGGAGATCCATCACCGCGAAGATCGCACCATTCCCGGCCCAGGGGGCGATATCCCCATCCGGGTCTATTGGCCGCGCCAGGCGGCGGACCGCGAATTGGGCGTCTTCATCTACTTGCACGGCGGCGGTTTCGTGATCGGCGATCTGGATACCCATGATCACCTGTGCCGGCGCCTGGCCAACCGGGGCGACTGCATCGTGGTCTCGGTGCATTACCGCCTGGCCCCCGAACACCCCTTCCCCGCCGCCGGCGAGGACTGCATCGCGGCGATGAACTGGTGTGCCGCCAATGGGGCCGAGCTGGGCGGTGATCCAACCCGCCTGGCCATCGGCGGCGATAGCGCGGGCGGCAATCTGTCCGCTGTCTGCGCTTTAGAGGCCCGGGACAAGGGCGGACCGGACCTGGCCCTGCAGATGCTGATTTACCCCGGCGTGGCAGCGGACGCCAATAGCGCCTCCCATGGGGAATTCGCCGAAGGCTATTTGCTGACCGGGGAGAATATTGCCTGGTTCTGGGAACAGTACGCGGGCGGCCAGGACCTCGCTGCCAACCCGGCGTTTGCCCCCCTGATCGCCGCCGATCACCGCGGCCTGGCCCCGGCGGAAATCATCGTCGGCGGCCATGACCCCCTGCGTGACGAGGGCATTGCCTATGGCGAAACCCTGCGGGCCGCCGGCGTTACGGCGAATGTGGTCAACTATGAAGGCGCCATCCATGCCTTCATGCAATTTTACGGCGCCTCGCAAGCCTGCCGCGAGGCAGTAGACCACTGCGGCGCCGTCCTGAAGCGGGCGCTGTCTACCTGAGCTAACTCCAGGTCTTGCGGGCCGGGGATTTGATCTCGATCTGCAGGCTGTCTTCCAGGGTTTCGTGATAGTGGGGGACGCCAGGGCGGTGTTTCCAGATATCGCCGGGTTCGGCGATGAACGCTTCGCCGTCGATCACCACGCGCATGCGGCCCCTGACCAGATAGCAGATCGATTCGTGGTCATCATGGCTGTGCTCGGGATCTATCAGTCCTTTTTCGCGGTGCGCCTCCATGACCAGGACGCCCTCGCCCACCATCAACGCCTTGATGCCCAGATGGCCGGCCTCCCTCGCGCCCTCGATGGCGCTGACCGGTTCCACCGGCACCTCCGTACCGGCGACAAAATCTGCTTTCGTGGGCGCCAGAGCGCGATCGGTATTGGTCATTTTAATGCCTAACGTTTCAGCAGCAGGTTGATCATGCCCCGGGCGCGGGCACCATAGGGCGGGTTGAGCAGCCACAGGCCGTTCCAGCGGCTTTGATACATCACCGGTTTTAATTTCGAGAAAGTTTCGAAGCCTTCCCGGCCATGATAATGCCCCATGCCCGAGGCCCCGACGCCGCCGAACGGCAGCTCCTCCACGCCGGCATGAATGAAGCAGTCATTGACCACAGCGCCACCGGACATGGTCTCCGCCAGCACTCTGTTGATCAGGCCACGGTCGGCGCCATAGACATACAGGGCCAAGGGCCGCGGGCCGCCGTTGACATGGGTGATGGCCGCGCCGATATCGTCATAGGGAATGATGGGCAGCAGGGGCCCGAAAATTTCCTGGCCCCGGACCGCCATTTCGGCGGTGGTGTCCAACAGGACCGTCAAGGGCATTTTCCGGCCACCAATATCAATGTTATCCGCCGTCCGCACGCGGGCGCCCAGGCTCTCGGCCTCCGCGCGCATGGCTTGAAGGCGGTCGAACTGGGCTTGGTTCACGATCGCGGTGTAATCGGGATTGGCGTCGATGACGGGATAAAATTGCCGTGCCTTGGCCACCAGCAGCTCCGCGATGCCGTCGACCTGATCCCTCGGCGCCAATACATAGTCGGGCGCCACGCAGGTCTGCCCGGCATTGAACAACTTGCCCCGCACGATGGAAGTGGCCGCCGCCGCCAAATCAGCATCCGGGGCGATGACGGCGGGCGACTTGCCGCCCAATTCTAAGGTCACCGGGGTCAGATTTTCCGCCGCCGCCGCCATTATCTTGCGCCCAACATGGGTGGAACCGGTATAGAGCAAATGATCAAACGGCAGGCGCGAGAACGCCTCGCCCACGTCTTGGCCGCCCTGGACCACGGCAATCTCTTCGGGGCTAAAGTGCCCGGCCAGCAACTCCGCCAGCAGGGCGGCGGTGCGCGGTGTCACTTCCGAGGGTTTCAACATGACCCGGTTGCCGGCGGCGATGGCGCCCACCAGCGGCGCCAGGGCCAGAAATACCGGATAGTTCCAGGGCGAGATGACCCCCACCACGCCCAGCGGCTGGGGCATCAATTTGGCCCGCGCCGGCTTGAAGGCCAGATCCAGGGACCGGGCCCGGGGGCGCAACCAACGGCCGAGGTTTTTCCTGGCATGGCGGATACAGGACAGCGTGGTGAATACTTCCCCCAGCAGGGTTTCCTCCCGCGCCCGGCCGCCAAAATCCCCGCCGAAATCTTCGTCAATGGCCGTAATAATGGCATCCCTGTTGGCCCTGACCATGGCGCCGATGCGACCCAGGCGATCACGGCGCAGGACCCGGTCCGGGGTGCCCTCGGCCAGATTGGCGGCTTGCTGGGCCGCCAGTTGCGCCGCCAGTTGGTCCGTCAGTTGGCCGGCAAGTTCCCCACCCCCCGGAAGGCTCGGGCTGGGTGTTATTTCGGCGTTGCTCATGGTCACTTATCCTCCAATCAACTGTTATTCATAACATATTTCATATGCCTTGCCCGCCCGCCGTGTTTATTTTAAGCTTAAAATAAATAGGTGAACCAAACATGCAAGCTGCCGAAACCAAGAACGATGAAACCCCCGAAGCTCGCCCCCTGGCGGGCCGCCATGCGCTGATCACGGGGGGAAACCGCGGCATCGGCGCGGCCATTGCGGCCGAACTGGCCGGCCTGGGCGCCAACCTGACCCTGGCCGCCCGGGACGAGGAAAGCCTGAACCAGACGCGGGAGAAATTGGTGCGCTCGGGCGATGTCGCCGTCAGCGTTCAAGCCGTGGACCTGACCGACCCGGACTCCATCGCCGGGGCCGTTGATCGGGCGGCGGCGGACCTGGGCCCCGTCGCCGTTTTGGTCAACAACGCCGGCGTGGCGCCGTCCGCGCCGCTGGCCAAGGTGGCGCTGGATAGTTGGCGGGAAACCTTCGAAATCAACGTCCAGGCGGCTTTTTTGTTGAGCCAGGCGGTGACCGGCGCCATGGCGGAAGGGGGCTATGGCCGGATCGTCAACGTCGCCTCCACCGCCGGGCTTCGGGGTTATCCCTTCGTTGCCGCCTATGTCGCCTCGAAACATGCCCTGGTGGGCCTGACCCGCGCCCTGGCCCTGGAACTGGCCAAGGGTCCCATAACCGTCAATGCGGTCTGCCCCGGCTATACGGAGACCGAGATGGCCCTGGGCGCCATCGCCAATATCCGAAAATCCGGCAAGACGGAAGCCGAGGCCCGCGCCATTCTGACTCGGGGCAACCCCCAGGGGCGCCTGATCCAGCCCGAAGAGGTCGCCGCCGCCGTTGGCTGGCTGTGTCTGCCCTCCTCGGGCGCCGTGACCGGGCAATCCATCCCCGTGGCCGGTGGCGAGGTGATGTAGGCCATGCCGCCCGAAACCACACTGGACGGCAGCGTGGATACCAGTCTGATATCCAGTCCGAATTTTGCGGACAAGCCGGAATTGCGCCTGTGGCTGCGCTTGCTGACCTGCACCAATCTGATCGAGGGCGAAATCCGCCGCCGCCTGCGCCAAGAGTTTTCCACCACCCTGCCGCGCTTTGATTTGTTGGCGCAACTGGACCGCCACCCCGGCGGCCTGACCCTGACCGCGTTGTCCAACCACATGATGGTTTCCAACGGCAACCTGACCGGCCTGGTGGATCGTCTGGTAACCGACGGACTGGTCGAACGGCGCCCCGACCCCCATGACGGACGCAGCCGCCGCGTCGCCCTGACCGGTGCCGGCAAGGCCCATTTCGATGACATGACACCGGCGCACGAAGCCTGGATCAACCATATGCTGGACGGGTTGAGCCAAGACGATATCGATCTTCTGCACAATCTTCTGGGCAAGTTGAAGCTCTCGGCGGCGGCGATAGAGGTGCCTTCATGAGCCACTTGCTACAGCCCCTGGACATCAACGGCATGATCCTGCCGAACCGGGTCGTGGTACCGGCCATGGTCACCCGGCTGTCGGGCGAGGACGGGCTGATCAACGGCGACATCATGGACCGCTATGTACGCTATGCCCAAGGCCGGGTCGGCCTGATCGTGGTCGAGGCAACGGCGGTACACGGGGCAAAATCCGGGCCGCTGCTGCGTCTGTCCGACGACAGATTCATCCCTGGCCACCGCGAACTGGCGCAACGGGTGCATGACGCCTCCGACAGCAAGGCGGTGCCGCAGATCATTCATTTCATGAAGGTGGCCCGCTCGGGCTGGCGGCAGACCATCGATATGCTGGAGCAGGCGGATATCGACCGCATCATCCGTGATTTCGGCCTGGCTGCCCTGCGCGCGCGGGAGGCGGGCTATGACGGGGTGGAGCTGCATTCGGCCCATGCCTATACCTTGTCCTCGTTCCTGTCCCGCCGCAATCCGCGCAAGGACCGTTATGGCGGCCATACCCTTGAAGGGCGCTTGGCCATGTTCGGTCAGGTCTTCCGCGAGGTGCGCCGGCGGGTGGGCGAGGACTTTCCCATTGGCGTGCGCTTCCTTGCCGAGGAAGCCATCAAGGGCGGCTATGCCCTGCCGGAGGCGCAACAAATCGCCCTGCGCATGGCGGACCTGGGCGTCAATTACATCTCGCTCTCGGTCGGCGGTAAGTTCGAGGACGCGGAGCACCGCCCCGGCCAGCCGCTGTATCCCTATACGGGCTATTCCGGCGACCGCTGCATGCCCGGTGATTGGTACCCCGCCCTGCCCCACGTTCACTTGGCCGCTGGTATCAAAAGCTATCTCAACGACCGCGGCCACCAAGTTCCCGTCATATCAGCCGGCAAGATCGCCGAACCGGACCAGGCGGAGGAATTGCTGCGCCAGGGCAAAGCGGATCTGATCGGCATGGCGCGGCAATTGCTGACCGATCCCGACTGGACCCTGAAAATCATGCAGGGCCGCCAGGGCGAAATAATAAAATGCGTTTATTGTAATGTTTGCAAAGACTTAGACGAACGATTTAAGAAAGTAGTTTGCTTTTTGTGGCCCAAGGGACAGCTTCAAGCACCGGCCGACCAGCCCGGTGGCGCGGCACCATGCTGGCCGCAAGGGGGGGCTGGGTTATCGGTGGCGGGCGCCGATGGCCGTGTGAAACTGGCCTGGGCGGCGGCGGAAAGTCCCGACAACGAGGTGGCCGGTTACGACATCTACCGGGCCGATGACCATGGCGTGGTGCAATGCATGGAGGCGGTGAAGGGCCGCCGTTACGTGGACCGCATGGCCCTTTCCGGACAGCAATACCGTTATTTTGTCCGGGCCTTCGACCGCAACGGCCGGACCAGCCCGCCGTCGGATACCTGTGCCGTTACCATGGCGCCAATAGTTCATGAAGCGGAACATCGTTCGGATACTGGATCGGATT
>JAPYUH010000047.1:0-2145 GCA_029936195.1 Alphaproteobacteria bacterium | reverse complement strand
GTCATGACAAAGCCTATGGCGCCGGGTGGCCCGACCGCCCATGTGGACCATTTCGCCGCCGACAACCTGCCACCGAAATCGACCTGGCCGGAGATTGATTATTCCCGTCTGCCGGAGCTGGCCGCCCTGTCCAACCGGATCAACTGCGCCACGGAATTGCTGGACCTTGGCGCCGCCGCCCATCCCGACCGCCGGGCCGTTTTCAACAATGAAATTTCATGGAGCTACGGGGATCTCTTGGCCCGCGCCAATCAGATCGCCCACGTGCTGGTGGACGATTTGGGCATCCGGCCCGGCAACCGGGTCATGCTGCGTTCGGGCAACAACCCCATGTATGCCGCGTGCTGGTTCGCGGTGATGAAGGCGGGCGCAATCGCGGTTGCCACCATGCCCCTGCTGCGGGCGCGGGAATTGTCCTACATGGCCGATTTCACCCAAGTGTCGGTGGCCCTGTGCGACGGCAAGTTGGGGGAGGAAATGGAAAGGGCGCGGGCGGCTTCCAAATGCCTGGAGGATATCGTCTATTTTCACGCTCCGGGGCCCGGCGGGCTGGAGCAACGCATGGCGGACAAATCCACCTCGTTTGAAAACATCGATACCGCCGCCGACGATATCTGCCTGATCGCCTTTACCTCCGGCACCACGGGCCAGCCCAAGGGCTGCCTGCATTTTCACCGGGACCTGATGGCGGTCTGCCTGACCTCGTCCGGGCGGATTATCAAGCCTGGGCCCGACGATGTCTTCGCCGGCACGCCGCCCCTGGCCTTTACCTACGGCCTGGGCGGGATTTTGCTGTTTCCCATGGCCGCCGGCGCGGCCGTGTTATTGCTGGAAAGCTATACCCCCGACAGCCTGATCGATGCCATCAATCGCCACAAGATCACCGTGCTGTTCACCGCGCCGACCATGTACCGGACCATAACGCCGCTGGTGGCGGAGGCCCCGTTGCCCACCCTTCGGATCTGCAATTCCGCCGGCGAGGCGTTGCCCAAACCGACCTGGGATGATTGGCACGCGGCCACGGGACTGGAAATTCACGACGGCATCGGCGCCACCGAGATGCTGCACACCTTTGTCGCCGGTACCGGCCACAACATCCGTCCCGGCGCCACTGGCCTGACCATTCCGGGCTTCGAGGCAAAGGTGCTGGATGCCGAGGGCAACGAGGCCCCCCGGGGCGAAGTGGGCCGCCTGGCGGTGCGCGGCCCCACGGGCTGCCGCTATATGGCCAATCGGGAGCGCCAGGCGGGCTACGTGGTTGGGGGTTGGAACTTGACCGGCGACAGCTATATCCGGGACGAGGATGGCTATTTCTGGTATCAGGCCCGCACGGACGACATGATCATCTCCGCCGGCTACAATATCTCGGGACCGGAGATCGAAGTTGTGCTGTTGGAACATCCCGCCGTGGCCGATTGCGCGGTGATCGCCAGCCCCGATCCACAACGGGGACAGGTGGTCAAGGCCTGCATCGTCCTGCGCGACCCCGAACAGGCTGGACCGGAACTGGTATCGGCCCTGCAGGATCATGTAAAGGCCACCATCGCACCATATAAATACCCCCGAGAGGTGGAATTCATCGACGAGTTGCCCCGCACCGCAACGGGCAAGGTGCAGCGCTTCGCCTTGCGCCGGCGTGAGATGGCCGGGGAAAGTGACAATACCGATCTAGCCGACGACTGATTTTACCAGTTCATCCGTCTTGGCGCCGGCCCCCGAGACGGCGGAGGATATTTCGCTTGCCGCCACGCCGCTGTCACCACCCAGTTGGGCTGCCACCCGAAGGGCCAAGGCGCTTTGTTCGAGCAACTCGAGGTTCTTTTCCGCCGCCCCCTCTACGCAGATGGTATTGGCGATCTTGATCACACTGTCATAAAAAACACCCAACTGTGCCACTTCGCGTGGCGAAATGGCCTCGTGGAAGGTACGTCCTGATTTCAGAATCTGCGCCAATTCCCTGTCAATCCATTCGGGCAAAGAGGGATCTTCAAGGGCTTTGTACAAAATATCCGCAATTGCCCAGATGCGGCGGGCAACATTGCGTACCTTGACCCGGCACAACTTGCCCATGGAACTCTCGATCATGCGCGAATTGGGGCCAAGCGCGGGGCGTTTCTCCACCCGGGCGCGCAAGGCATTGGGCAC
>JAPYUH010000046.1:6268-21901 GCA_029936195.1 Alphaproteobacteria bacterium | reverse complement strand
GAAAGATCGAACTGTTACCCATGTCGTGATCTGGGAGCGGGCGGCGCGGCGAATTCAGTCAGGCGAATTCAGTCAGGCGAATTCAGTCCACTGGAATTGCATCAGCCCCGCAAAATCGCCAGCGCCTTGGCGTGAATTTCAGGATTGGCGGCGGCAATGGTGTTGGGAATGGCGACTTGTCCATTAAAAGGCAGGGGCTTGCCGTCCCAGTCGGTGACCAGGCCGCCGGCGTTTTCGATGATGGGGACCAGGGCGGCGATATCCCATTCGTTGAAATAACCTTCCGTGACGATATCGACAAAGCCGCTCGCCAACATCGCGAAGGCATAACAATCCGTACCCATGCGGGTCAGGGAGGTAGCCGCCGACAGGCGCTGAAAACCTTCCAACTGCGCCTTGTCGTAATAGCCCATGGACGTGGTGAACAACTTCGCCTTGGCCAGGTCCGTTACCTTGGAAGTCCCAATGGCCGCGCCATTAAGGCTGGCGGTGCCGTCCCCCGTGGCGTCTCCCGTGGCGTTTGGCGCGCCGACCCAGCGTTCGCCGGTAATGGGTTGGTCCATGACCCCCAGCACCGGTCTGCCGTTGTGAGCCAGGGCAATCAGCGTGCCAAACAACGGTATGCCGCTGATGAACAACTTCGTGCCGTCAATGGGGTCCAGGTACCAGTGCCATTCGCCCGCGCCAAACTTCTCGGGGAACTCCTCGCCGCGGATGCCGTGGTCGGGGCATTCGGCCTCGATAATGGCGCGGATCACACGCTCGGCCTCCCGGTCGGCGATGGTGACGGGGCTTTCATCCGCCTTGGTGATGATCTCGATATCGGCGCGGAAATAGGGCCGGATGACCTCTCCGGCGGCATCCGCCAGCCGATGGGCCAGCGCCAGATAGCGGCTGGCCTCGTCCATAATGGTCTAACTCCGCCGGCTTACTCGGCGGGCAGTGCCGGAGGGGCGTCGTGGTTCTGCCGCATGAAGAGGATAAGATTGGCCCGGTCGGTTGGTTTGGAAATGCCCCTGAAGGCCATCTTTGTGCCCGGCATAAATGCTTTCGGGTCGGCCAGGAAGGCATCCAGATCGGCGTAGGACCAATCCCCGCCCTTGTCCTTCATGGCGGTGGAATAACCGAAACCCGCGCCGCCGCCCTTGCCCCGGCCAACCACGCCGAACAACGCCGGGCCCACCTTGTGCTTGCCGCCCTTTTCAAAGCTGTGACAGGCCTTGCACCTATTTGACATCCTGGCGCCCCTGCCCGCGTCCGCCCCGGCCAAGAGAACGGCCAGGCTAATGACGGGGGCCGCGTCCTTGGCATCGGCCGTTTGACTGGCGGCCTTTTCTTCGACGCCTTCGATGGCGATGGCGGCTTGCGCCGGTATCACCGGATGAACCAGAAAATTGGCTACCTCGTTGACCACCATCAACAACAGCGCGGAGCCCAAAACGGCACCTAAAATTTTGTTCAAATCAAACATCGTCATGGCGGCAACCCCAGTTGAACCTATGGAACAGCTTTCCCAAGCGGACGGCTCACCGTATAACATCGCCGCACATCGTTGGCTAGAGTCTGGGTCGGCGAGAGTCCGCCAAAATGAAGAGCGAAGAAGAGATCATGTTGGAGCCATGTTGAAACCGGCATTGGTGGTGATCCCCGCCCGCATGGCCTCCGTCCGCCTGCCCGGCAAGCCGCTGGCGGATATCCATGGCGAGGCGATGATCGTTCACGTCTGGCGCCGGGCCAAGGAAGCGGATATCGGCCCCGTTATCGTAGCCGCGGCCGAACAACAAATTGTCGATGCCGTCACGGCGGCGGGCGGCCAGGCGGTGTTGACGGATCCGAACCATCGATCCGGTTCGGACCGGGTCTGGGAAGCGGTCGAAAACTACGACCCGCGTGGCGACTACGGCAAAATCATCAATCTGCAAGGCGATCTGCCGACCATGGAGGCGGAGCAGATCAGGCTGGCGCTGGATCTGCTGGAAGCCGAAACGGTGGATATCTCCACACTGGCGGCGGAAATCACCGAGGCTTACGAGCGCGAGGAACCCAGCGTGGTGAAGGCGGTGATTTCCATGCCGCCCGGCGCCCGCCAAGGGCGGGGGCTGTATTTCACCCGCGTTGCCGCACCCTCGGGCGACGGACCGCTGTATCATCACATCGGCATCTACGGCTACCGCCGGGCCGCCCTGGAGCGTTTTGTCAAGCTGCCCCCCGGCCATCTGGAAAGCCGGGAGCGGTTGGAGCAGCTGCGCGCCCTGGAGGCAGGCATGGTGATCCAGGTGGGTCTCGTTGACAGGGTACCCTTTGGTGTCGATACTCCGGCAGATCTGGACCGGGCCCGCAAGGCTCTGGCTCCAAAAGCGTAAATAGTTCAAATATTTAGAGGCAATTTACATGGCCAAAGATGAAGCATCTGATCCGCGCAAATACGTGGCGTTCCAGGGCCAGTTCGGCGCCTATTCCCATCTGGCCTGCAAGGAAGGCCTGCCGGATTACGATCCGCTGCCCTGCCACCTGTTCGAAGACGCCTTCGCCGCCGTGACCGAGGGCCGGGCCGGACGCGCCATGATCCCCATCGAAAACTCCCTGGCCGGACGGGTCGCCGATATTCATCACCTGATCCCCACCTCGGACCAATATATCGTGGGCGAGCATTTTCAGCCCGTCGACCATCAACTGATGGCCCCACATGGCGCCAAGTTGGCGGATATCCGCGAGGTGCACAGCCATATCCACGCCCTGCCCCAATGCCGCAAGCTGATCCGCGAGCTGGACATCGAACCCGTGGTGCATGCGGACACCGCCGGAGCCTGCGAAATGGTGGCGGAAAAAGGCGACCCTACCCTGGCCGCCATCGGCTCTCACCTGGCGGCGGAAATCTATGATCTGCAAATTCTGCGTGAAAACGTTCAGGACATCGGCAACAACGTGACCCGCTTTATTATCCTGGCGCGGGAGCGGATCACGCCGCACCCCAAGGATGGCGCCGCCATGACTACGATTGTTTTCCAGGTCCGCAGCGTGCCGGCGTCCCTGTACAAGACCCTGGGCGGCTTCGCCACGGCGAATATCAATATTACCAAGCTGGAAAGCTATATTGAGCCGGGCAGCTTCGAACAAGCGCAGTTCTATGCGGATTTCGAGGGCCACCCGGAAGATCCCCGCGTGGCCTGGGCGTTGGAGGAGGCGCAGTTTTTCTGCACCCGCCTGCAAATTCTGGGCACCTACCCCCGCCACCCCTTCCGCCACGACATGCGTACGGAATACGAAGCGCCACACGTTAAGGGCTAAAGGTGAAGTCCGCCCGCGCCATCACCGTGATCGGCTGCCATGCCGAGGGCGAGGTGGGGCGCGTCATTACCGGCGGCGTGCCGCCGCCGCCGGGCGAGACGTTGTTCGAACAACGGGAATATCTGCGCACCCAAGATGACGGCTTGCGCAAGTTCCTGTTGTACGAGCCGCGCGGCGGCGCCTTTGTCCACGCCAATTTAATTGTGCCGCCGAAAAGCCCTGGCGCGGACGCGGGCTTCATTATCATGGAGCCAACGGATTACCCGCCCATGTCCGGCTCAAACTCCATATGCGTCGCCACGGTGCTGTTGGAAACCGGCATGGTGGAGATGGTGGAGCCCGAAACCATCCTGCGCCTGGATACCCCCGGCGGCCTGATCGAGGTGGTGGCGCAATGCCGAAATGGCCGCTGTGAGAGCATCCGCACCCGCAACGTCCCCAGTTTCGTCGCCAAGCTGGAGGCAATGGTGGAGGTCAACGGCCTGGGCACGGTTGTTTGCGATATCGCCTATGGCGGCGCCTTCTTTGCCATTGCCGATGCGTCAGAGCTGGGATTTTCATTGCGGCCGGACGAGGCGCGGGATTTGGTGGAAATGGGGGAGCGGATCAAGGCGGCGGCGGTGGAACATTTTCCGGTGCGCCATCCGGAGAAACCGGATATCCACACCATTACCTTCACCCAGTTTGCAGCGCCCTTGGTGACGGATGGAGCGGGGCGCCTTGTTGGCCGCAATACCGTGGTAATTTCCCCAGGAAAGCTGGATCGTTCCCCTTGCGGAACGGGTAGCTCCGCCCGCCTGGCAGTGTTGCGTGCCCGCGGCCGGATCGGTTTGGGCGCGACCTTGGTAAGCCAGTCCGTGCTGGGCACGGAATTTCATTGCCGGGTGGAAGAAGACTGCCAGGTCGCCGGCCAACCGGCCATCGTCCCCAGTCTCCAGGGCCGGGCCTGGATCACCGGCAGCCATGAATACACCTTGGACCCCGATGACCCCTTCCCCCAGGGTTATACCCTGTCCGATACCTGGTTCCGGGCGCTCGATTAAGGCCAAATGGAAGCCTGGATCTGGATACCCATCACCTTTCTGGCCGCCTTCATGCAGGCGGCGCGGACGGCGGGACAGAAACATCTGACCAAGGATTTCACCGCCGTCGGCGCCTCCTATGTGCGCTTTTTGTGGAGTCTGCCGTTCGCGCTGTTCTACCTCTATTTTCTCATGCGGAACGGCGGCCATGATCTGCCAGACGCGGGTTGGCGGTTCTTCGTCTTCGCCACTCTTGCCGGCCTGTCGCAGATCGCCGCCACCATTCTTTTGGTCTTCCTGTTCTCCCTGCGTAATTTCGCCATCGGATCCACCTATGCCCGGACCGAAGCCCTGTTGACGGCCATCGTCGGCGCCCTGGTCTTCCATGAAGCATTGGCCGGCGCCGGCTGGCTGGCCGTTGCCTTGGGCGCCATGGGCGTGGTGATCATCAACCTGGCCCGCACTGGTACCGGTGCGGGCGTCGCCGGCGACACCCTGCTCCGGCGCCTGTTCCAACCGGCGGCGGGCGTCGGCCTGCTTGCGGGCCTGGGCTTTGCCGGTGCCTCTTTGTTCCTGCGCCAGGCCAGCCTGTCCCTGGGCCTGGACGACTGGCTCTACGCCGCCGCCCTCACTTTGGCCATGGTGCTGGTGATCCAGACCGCCATCATGTCCGCCTACATTCTGCTCCGCGCCCGGGACCAACTAGCGGCCATGTGGCCGAACTGGAAGGGCTGCCTGTTCGTCGGCATCACCTCCGTGATCGGCTCGGCCGGTTGGTTCACCGCCATCACCATCGAACGGGCAGCCTATGTTAAGGCCCTGGGCCAGGTGGAACTGTTGTTTACCCTGGCCCTATCCGTGCTGTTCTTCAAGGAACGTTCAACGCCCAAGGAACTGGCGGGCATGGCCCTGGTGGCGGGCAGCATCATCGTCCTGTTGCTCTTCGGCTGATTCCACACCCGATTTTCGAACCCGGCTTTCCCGCACCATCCGGGTCATATAGTCTGCAACGCCACGCCATCGCCGCGCGCCGAAGGGAACTGAACATGACACCAGCCAATGAACTATCCGCTACCCAGGCCAGGGCCGCGATGGGGCGGGGGGCGCTGACGGCTTCCGATCTGCTGGCGGCCTGTCTGGACCGCATTGCCAGGCGGGAAGATGCCGTGCGGGCCTGGTGCCATTTGGATGCTGATGGCGCGCGGGCGGCGGCACGGGTTCTGGATGGACGTGGCACGCAGGACGCCGACCCTGGCCAGCCGCTGTTTGGGCTGCCCGTGGGGGTCAAGGATATCATCGAAACCCATGACCTGCCCACCGCCTACGGCAGTGCGGCCTATGTGGGGCATCAATCGTCGGTCGATGCGGCCTGCGTGGCGGGCGTGCGGGCGGCGGGCGGCATGGTGATGGGCAAGACGGTGACCACGGAATTCGCCTATTTCCAGCCGGGCAAGACCACCAACCCCCATAATCCGGACCATACGCCCGGCGGCTCATCCTCCGGATCGGCGGCGGCGGTGGCGGATTTCATGGTGCCCCTGGCCTTTGGCACCCAGACCGGCGGCTCGGTGATCCGGCCGGCGGCCTTTTGCGGCGTGGTGGGTTACAAGGCCACCTATGGCGCCCTGCCGCTGTTCGGAGTCAAGGCGCTGTCCCACGATCTGGACACGCTGGGCATGTTCTGCCGCGAGGTGGCCGACGTTCATTTGATGCGGGCCGCCCTGGTCGGCGCGCCTACTACTGGCGACGACGCACGGCCACGGGTCGGCCTGTGCAAAACCTATGAGTGGGATCAGGCCGACGGCGACAGCCAGGCCGCAGTGCTGGCGGCCGCGAAAAATCTGGAAGCAGCCGGCGCCCAGCTGGTGGACGTGGATCTGCCCGCGCCCTTTGCCGAACTGGTGGCAAGGCAAAAGGAGGTGATGGCGCAAAACGCCGCCCGGGACCTGGCCTTTGAATACCACAATCACCGTGACCGCCTAAGCCGCCATATCATCGCCCTGATCGAACAAGGGCTGGATGTAAGCTATCCCGTCTACCAGGCCGCCTTGTCCGCCGCCGCCCTGGCCCGGCAATCGTTGACGGAGATTTTCAGCACCGTGGACGTGTTGTTGTGCCCTTCCGCTACAGGCCAGGCGCCGAAGCGGGGAAATGGCACCGGCGATCCGGTTTTCAACCGCATGTGGACCCTGCTGGGCAATCCCTGCGTCAACCTGCCTGGCCACCGGGGCGCAACGGACCTGCCCGTGGGCGTGCAGGCGGTGGGTGCCATGGGGCGGGACGAAGTATTGCTAAGTCATTGCCGCTGGATGGAACGGCGCATTGTCTGAAACGTGGCGCCGCCCCAGGGGTTGATTCGCCCCGCTATTTGGAGTAATCGTGAACGCGAAGAAACAAGAAAACTGTCCAGAACGGACGGTCGTTGTGCCGAGAATCGGCAAGACGTATATTACTATTCGAAATAGTTTCGACGTCTAAAACCCCGTAAAACTGCCAATTATTTATTGTTTTCCCTGTGCTGGCCCAGGCCTGCCGGGATGTGAAAACAAGACGATGACAAAAAAATTCGATGATAGTTCGGCAGTCAACCGGGAGACTAGCAAACGGTCTGTTAACAAACCGTTAAGGCGAAATTGGAAATTATTTTGATTGCCGTAATTCCCGGCGGCCCGGATTGGGGTTCGATAGCCAATTCGGCGGAAAAACGGGACCGGCAATAAAACCGGCCAAAGAGCCGTCAGTTGGGTGTGAGATTGGGTGTAGGGGGATCATCGGGTGGCCGGTGGTCCAAAAAATGGCGTTGACAGTGTTGATGATGAAAAACTTGAAATACGGCATCATGGCCGTGGCGGCTATTGCGGTTTGCCTTGGGCCGGACCAAACGGGTCTGTCCACGGCCCTGGCGCAGGAAGCGCCCGTGGTGAAGCCCGTGGCCAAGGATGCCGCAAGGCTGCCCGCGGTGCGGCTGGTGGTGAAACCAAGGCTGGAGATTGTTGCGAGACTTGGTGCCCCGGTCGGTCAGATGGCCGGTCAGACGTACCGCCAGATTCAATTGGCAACCCTGTTGGGCCTGCCCGGGCAGCGTAAGAACTGGCGCCCACAGCAACGGTTTACCCGGCGGGAGCTGCTGGATCTTTCCCTGAGTGCCTTGCGCCGGGGCCAGACGGCGGTGCCGCCGGTTTATTTGAACCGCTTTCCCGCCAATCTTGCCGGTCTGCGCTCGGCCAAGCTGCGCAAGGATCTCTTCATCAAAACGGTCCTGCCCCTGGTGCTGCGCGCCAACCATGAGGTGCGCATGGAACGCCAACGCATGCTGTTATTGATTGCGCGGGCCGGGGACACAAACGGGAACACGGGCGGCGATGATGGCCTGACGCTGTCCGAACTGGCTTTTCTGGACCATCTGGCGGTCCAGTATGAAGTATCCGGCCCTGATCTGGCGGAACTGCAACAGCGGGTTGATGTCATTCCCGCCTCCCTGGCCTTGGCTCAGGGGGCGGAGGAATCCGGTTGGGGCTCGTCACGGTTCGCCCGGCTTGGCAACGCGGTGTTCGGCCAGCGGACCTTCCGCAAGGGCGCCGGCTTGGTGCCCCTGCGACGGGAACAGGGCCAGCGTCATGAGGTCAAGTCGTTCAACAGCCTTTATACTTCGGTTCGGGCCTACGTCTGGAATTTGAACACCCATTTCGCCTACGAGAAATTCCGCGCCAAGCGGGCGGCCTTCCGGGACGGCGGCCAGCCCTTGGACAGCTATGCCCTGACGCGTACGTTGGAGCGATATTCGGAACGTGGCCAAAAATACATCAAGACAATTCAGGTCATCATGCGGGCCAATCGTCTGCATGATTTCGACGATGTGGAATTGCTGCCCGAAACCGGCCGCCGCCAACCGTCCTGATACGGGTCGACAAATTCTCAAGGCAATATTGAAACGTCGAGCTGGGCGGGCGGCTCGCGTCAATCCTAAATTGCTCGAAAAATTGCCTAACGCTTCGGAATATAAAACTGCGTTCCAAACCAGCGCCAGCGGTTGTCCTTAGCCCGCAGGGTGCAATTGATCCGGCCGCGTCCGGCCGCGAATGGTTTCTCCAACCGCACCTCGAAGCGCCGCGCGCCCAGCCGTTCCAATTGTGCCGCGCCTGATTGGTTGGAAGCGAAACAGGCGAGGTTATGCAAGGCGCCGATGTCCTTGGCCACGGTGAAGCCGAAATCCGGCGGATTATTGTGCCGGATCACGGTATCGGCCGGCAGGACATCGCTGACCGGCAGGGGCAGGCCATTGCCGGCCAGACGGAAGCGCTCCACATCACCAAATCGTTCATTCATGGCGAAACGGGGCAGGCCGAACAGATCTTCGCCGCTATGGGCCACGCCGGAATGCTGCCCGAACGCGGCGACAAACCCGGCCGCCCGGACGGCCTGTTTTTCGCGCACGCCGAATTCACCGTAGGGATAGGCCAGCAGCTCCGGCGCGAAGCCCAATTCAGCACGAAAGCGGGCGTTGGAGCGGGCCAGTTCGTCGTCCAGGCGGGTTTGCGCCACATCCGGCAAATGCGGGTGGCTGCCGGTCTGACTGCCAATGCCGACACCGGCGGCGGCCAGGGCGCGCAGTTGCGGCCAGCTCATATAACCCGGCCGCTTGGCATCGATGGCATCCGTGGCCACGAACAGGGTAAAAGGCAGGCCGGATTTTTTCAGCAGCGGCCAGGCCCGGTCGTGCAGGGACAAAAATGCATCGTCCACGGTCAGGGCGATGGTTCGGTCGGGCAGGCTTTCCTGGCGGCGAAAGGCGGCGATGATGTCCCGCAGCGCCATGACTTTGTATCCGCCGGAAGCGATTTCCGCCAAATGGCTCTCGAACTGAGCCATTCTTACACTTGTTGATGGATAGGTGCTCTCGCCGAAGCGGTGGTACATGAAGATGACCGCCGACGAGATCATGTCTTCCGCCAGGGCCGCCGGGGCCGGAAACAGCCCCATCAGAATTACCACCAGGGCAAGGCCGCGGCGGCAAACTCGGCTGCATTTAACCGCAGCTTGGACCGCAGCCTGAACCGAAGTTTGGACCGAAGCGCGGATCCAACCGTAGACCAAGGCGTAGACCAAGGTGTGGGCCAAATTGTGGACCGGGGCGCCCGCGCGTCCGTATATACCCAACTTGCACAGCATGCCGTGCATGATAGATATGTTTTAGGCGCTTGGCCAATAGGGTGATAATGGTGTCGTAACGAAACCATTGTATGCTGGTGGACTGGTGTGATGTTAGGAGATGATGATGAGCGGGATTGTAAACGATAAAAGCTTCGACATAATTTTCCGTGACGGCCGCACCCACTCGGTCTGGCTGGATAAACCGGTAACCGATATCACCCTGCAGGCGCTGTACGATCTTTTGAGTTTGGGGCCCACCTCGGCCAACTGTTCGCCGGCGCGTTTTCTGTTTTTGCGCAGCCAGGAAGCCAAGCAGCGCCTGCGACCCTATCTCTCAACCGGCAATACGGAACAGACCATGTCCGCGCCCGTTGTTGCCATCGTCGGCTATGATCTGGCGTTCTGCAGTAAATTCGATACTTTGTGGCCCGGCAATAAGGAAGTGCGCGGCTGGTTCGAGGGCAACGAGCAAAAATTGCTGGACACCGCTTTTCGCAATGGCAGCATGCAAGGCGCTTATATGATTATCGCGGCCCGGGCCCTGGGCCTGGATTGCGGACCCATGTCCGGTTTCGACAACGCCGGCGTTGACCGGGAATTCTTTCCCGACAGCACCGTTCGGACGAATTTTCTGTGCAATCTGGGCCATGGCGATCCGGCCGCCCTGCCGCCGCGCAAACCACGCCTGGGCTTCGGCGAGGCGGCCGAAGTCATTTAGCGGAAATTTGGAGGGCGTTCAGAGGGACGTCGTTTGCAGCCATGGCTGTATTGGCATTTGATACCACCCAGGGGGCCTGTTCCGCCGCTATTTTCCACCAAGGCGTTTTGTTGTCGGGACGCCTCGAACTCATGGCGCGCGGCCAGGCGGAACACGTGCTGCCGATGATCGAAACCGTGCGGCGCCAAGCGGGCATCGAATATTGCGATATCGATTTGATTGCGGTGACCACGGGGCCAGGCACCTTTACCGGCGTCCGGGTCGGCTTGGCGGCCGCACGGGCCCTGGCCCTGGTGGGGGGGCAGGCGGTGCTGGGCATCGGGACATTGGAATTGCTGGCTCATGCCGCCGCCCCTGCCGTTTTGGCGGAGCGTAAGGGCGCTATCATTGCCGCCATCGACGCCCGGCGCGGTGAGCTTTATGTTCAGGCATTTGACGACGGCGGAATGGCCGCAACGGCGGCGACGGCCATCAGCGCGGCCAGCTTTCGGCCGCCGCCGGGGCTTGCTCCGGGACGGATCGTGGGCACGGGCGCCGCCATCCTGCAGGCGGTGCTGCCGGATTGGCGCCTCGATGGCGGAATTGTTCAACCCGATGCCGCCGTATTGGCGCGGGCGGCGGAGGCCTGGCGCCATCGCGCCAGCCTCACGCCGCCGGCACCGGTCTATTTGCGGTCTCCGGATGCGAAACTGCCGCAACAAACGGCCAGTAATAATTCCGGGTAAAATTTGTAACATGCCGCCCCTGATTTCATCCGCCGGTCCGTCGCACGGCCCTCTGCTGGCCCGCTTACACGGCAAATGCTTCGCCAACCCGTGGAGCGACAATGATTTTGCCCAATTATTGGCCGTGTCCGGCGCCTTCGCCAAGCTGGCCTGTCTTGTGGATAAACAAGAAGAAAATCCCGTGGGCTTTGCCGTGGCGCGGACGGCGGGCGGGGAATGTGAGATCATCACAATTGGGGTGATGCCATCGCACCGGGGGTCGGCGGACGCCTGATAACGGCGATTGCCGCCGACTGCATGGAATTCGGGTTTGACAGCATTTTACTGGAAGTCGCCGAAGACAATCGTTCGGCGCTGAAGCTTTATGGGGCCATCGGTTTCGAAGACGTGGGGCGGCGCAAAAATTACTATCGCAGTGGCAATGGCGGCCGCGGGGACGCTATCATTATGCGGTGGTTGCTCTAAAATTATGCGTATATATTTAGGATTTTTCAATCACCAATAATTGCGGCCCGTCCGGTTCGTCGGCATTTTCCAGCGACAGGCTAATAATCCGATGACCATGTTCGCGCACGGAACGGGGGACATTTTGTAAAGGCTCCACACCCAGCAACCGAACGATCGCCCGATCACCTGATAACATCTTTTCAATCAATAACTTGGTACGCACAAAGGTCATGGGACAAATTTGATCCGTTATGTCCAAAAAGTGCTCGGATATGTCGGTTTTCATTATGGTATTCCAAATACTCAATATATTATCGGATGAATTAAACTTTTCTATTGCAAAAACAAAGGTATAATCCTAGAATAATGCTAATATTTTCCAATTTGTGCGTTTTTGCGACAACATATCTTACTTGAGGGGGCCAATTAAATGGCTGAACAAACTGCCGATCTTAGCGAACTATTGACATTAACTGCTGATATAGTTGCTTCGCACGTCTCAAACAATGGCGTTCCGGTCAGTGAACTGCCGCAATTGATCCAGCAGGTTTACACGACCTTGGCGGAACTTGGCAAGGAAGTCCCGCCGGTAGCGGAAAAACCACAGCCCGCCGTGCCAATCCGCAAATCCATCACGCCTGACTATATTATCTGTTTGGAAGATGGCAAGAAACTGAAAATGCTGAAACGGCACCTGAAAACCGCCTACGACATGACCCCGGATCAGTACCGCGAACGCTGGGGCCTGGCCTCGGACTACCCCATGGTGGCGCCGAATTACGCTGAACAGCGTCGGGATCTGGCCAAGAAAATCGGCCTGGGCACCTCGAGAAGCCGCCGCAGCGCGGTCTAGTTCGCGGCCCTGGGCGTAATCGAACTTGTGACGCCAAATGTCGATCCGGATCGAACGGCTTTGCCAGGAACGCGGCCTGCGCATGACTGGACAGCGGCGGGTGGTGGCTCAGGTCCTCTCGGAAGCGGATGATCATCCTGATGCCGAGGAAATTTATCGCCGTGGCAGTCAGCTTGATGCCAGAATATCCATTGCCACGGTCTACCGCACATTGCGCATTTTCGAGGAGGCGGGCATCCTGCAACGCCTGGAATTCGGCGATGGCCGCGCCCGCTATGAAATTGCGGAACGGGAGCATCACGACCATCTGATCGATACCGCCAGCGGCGCCGTCATCGAATTTCAGGATGCGGATTTAGAGGCACTGCAAGAAAAAATCGCCGCCCAACTTGGCTATCGGCTGGTTGGTCATCGCATGGAACTATACGGCCTGCCCTTGAAAACAGATGATAATGGGGGCAGTGACGGCGGTGGCGATGGTGGCGGGGTCTAGGCCCGCACCGGGAACATTTCCGAATATACCCGATTGGCAACTGCGTTGTTGGGGGTATTGTTGTTTGGAGAGCCGGCATGATCTTTCCGGTTGACGGCGGTCTGATTTCTTGACTATTTGCGCCGGATTGATAGTGTTTTCCCGTGAACATAGTGTGGAGCGCGATAAGGGAATGAACCAGCATCGCCAGCGCCGGGATTTGCGCCCAGCGTGCGTGCGTGACGGCAATTTTAGACGCCAATCCGGCCGCCGGGATGCCAACTTGGTTTCCAACGCGGAAACCGGCATTGGTAGTCCGTTTTGCCGCGGCGGTCGCGAATGCGTTTGGCCTCCCTTGCCCCGGAATATCATTGCCTAAAAAACTCTTTATCCGCACCTATGGCTGCCAGATGAACGTCTATGATTCGGACCGCATGGCGGATGTCCTCGCGCCCCTCGGCTATACGTCCGTGGACGGGCCTGAGGATGCGGACATGGTTATCCTCAACACCTGCCACATCCGTGAAAAGGCGGCCGAAAAAGTATATTCCGAACTGGGCCGGTTGCGCCAACTGAAACAAGCCCGGTCCGAGACCGAGCCTGACCGGCGAGGCCCCATGCTGGCCGTGGCCGGTTGCGTGGCTCAGGCCGAAGGGGCAGAAATGCTGGCCCGGGCGCCATTCGTGGACATCGTCTTTGGGCCGCAGACCTATCACCGCCTGCCCGAAATGATCGCAAAAGCGGAACGAACGGCCGAGCGGGCAGCCAAGCCCGGCGGCCGCAACGGCAGCCGGGGCGCGGGTATTCTGGATACGGAGTTTCCGGAAGAGGCAAAATTCGACCATTTGCCCAACGCCCAACCCAAACGACATGGCGCTAGCTGCACTGCCTTTCTGACCATCCAGGAAGGCTGCGACAAGTTCTGCACATTTTGCGTCGTGCCCTATACCAGGGGCGTCGAGTTTTCCCGCCCGGGTCGGGCTGTACTGGCGGAATGCCACCAACTGGTCGACGGTGGCGTGCGGGAAGTCACCCTGCTGGGCCAGAACGTCAATGCCTATCACGGGGCGGCACCGGGGAGTGGAAATTGGGATCTGGCGGAATTGATCGCCCAACTGGCGGTGATCGAGGGCCTGGAGCGTATACGGTATACCACCTCGCACCCCCGCGACATGACCGACCGCCTGTTCGATATTCACGGCACCTGTGCCAAGCTGATGCCCTATTTGCATTTGCCCGTACAGTCCGGGTCGGATCGTATTCTCGCCGCCATGAACCGGGGCTACACGGCGGCGGATTACCACGCAGCCGTCGCCCGGCTGCGCCAGGTTCGGCCCGATATTGCCCTCTCCGGCGATTTTATCGTCGGCTTCCCGGGCGAGAGCGAGGCCGATTTCGAGGCGACCATGGAGCTTGTGGACGAGGTGAACTACGCTCAGGCCTATTCCTTCAAATACAGCCCCCGCCCTGGCACCCCGGCTGCGTTGCTGGAGAACCAGGTGCCCGATGATGTGGGCGCGGCCCGCCTGCAACGCCTTCAAGAGCTACTTAACCAACAACAACAGGCCTTCAATCAGCGCATGGTCGGTCGGCGGCTGCCCTTGCTTCTGGACCGTGCGGGCCGCCGGCCCGGCCAACTGGTGGGGCGCAGCCCCTATATGCAGGCCGTACACGTGGATGGGGGATTGAATTTGCTGGGACGAATTGTTGAGGTGGAGATCACCGCCGCCCACGCCAATAGTCTGGCGGGCACATTGTCGCCACCCCAGGCCGCCGCCCCGCGGAGACCGATGGAGCCGCGGATGGGACGCGTGTCTTGAACGTCGTGACAAACGGTGGCGAGCCGGCCCTGGTTATCGATTTTGACGACACCCGGTTGCTGGCACCCTTGTTCGGCGCCCATGACCGCCATTTGGCCCGCATCGAACAGCGCCTTGGCCTGTCGCTGGTGCCCCGTGGCAACCGCGTCGCCATCCTGGGCGAGGCCTACGCGGCGGACGTGGCCCGCGCGGCGCTGGAGGATTTGTATCAACGTTTGAAATCCGGTTTGGAGGTTACGGCGGCGGATGTTGACGGCGCCGTGCGCATGGCCGAGGCACAGCCGCGGGATGTTTCTGAAAATCGTACGGACTCCAAAGGCGACGCCGGCAATAATTCCACGGGCGCCCCGGCGAAAAGCAAACGTCCGAAACGGCGCGCCGCCGACCATACTACACGGCGCACCACGGGTTCCGAAGATACTCTGATCAACACTCAGAAAAAGTTGATTACGCCGCGATCGCCGACCCAGGCAGCCTACGTGGACGCCATGCGGAAACATGATCTGGTATTCGGCTTGGGCCCGGCCGGTACTGGCAAGACCTATCTGGCCGTGGCCGTCGCCGTCTCCATGCTGTTGGAGGACGCGGTGGAGCGTATCATCTTGACCCGTCCGGCGGTGGAGGCGGGGGAACGCCTGGGCTTCCTGCCCGGCGCCTTGGAGGAAAAGGTCGATCCCTATATGCGGCCGATGTACGATGCCCTGTACGACATGATGCCCGGCGATCGGGTGCTTCGCCGCCGGGATGCCGGCGATATCGAGGTCGCGCCCCTGGCCTATATGCGCGGGCGCACCCTGTCCAATGCCTGCATAATCCTGGACGAGGCCCAAAATACCACGCCAATGCAGATGAAGATGTTTTTAACCCGCATGGGTGAAAATAGCCGCATGGTTGTGACCGGTGATCCGACCCAGGTTGATCTGCCCGCCGGGCACCGCTCGGGCCTGCGGGATGCGTTGGAAATCCTGGATGGCATTGACGATATCAAGATGATCCGTTTCACGGCGGACGATGTGGTGCGTCATCCCCTGGTCGCCTCCATCGTGCGGGCCTACGACAAGAATTCAAGCGATCGGAAGGATTGATGCAAGGCGGCGGCGACATACCGAACCCGCCCAGCAATGACGGACCAATGGG
>JAPYUH010000046.1:3745-6168 GCA_029936195.1 Alphaproteobacteria bacterium | reverse complement strand
ATGGGGAGCGGACCCGTGGGGCCGGGTGCCTTGGCCGATACGCGGGAAGCTTTGCGCCGGGCGGCCAAGGCGGCCCTCGCCGATAGCCGTTGGCACGGCTGGAGGCCCCTGCTGGATCTGACGGCCGTGGCCTGTTTCGTCGTGGTGATGACCGGGCTGTTGATCCAGCCGGGCGGTGGCAAGGTACCCCATCCTAATATGGATACCGTGGCGCAATCGACCATCCGGGCTGGCCGCGATGTCCTGGTCGAGGACCGGGCCGCGACCCAGTCCCGCCGGAGCGAGGCGGTGGCCGGGGTGGCGGAGATTTTCGACTATGATTCCGATCTCTACTTCGGCCTTGGCGATGGCGTGTTCAAGGCCTTGTCGAGCATGGAACGGCTGCGGCGGGACAGCGAGACATCGCCGGCCGACCGCCGGACCGCATTCCAGGCGGGCATCGGCTTTGCCGTCAATGCCGGTGTCTTTGCCCTAATTGAAGGCCTGGACGATCCCTCGGATGTTGCCCTGGCGATCAATTTCTTTTTGAACATGGGGTTGGACCGCAATGTTATCGCCGACCGTGGCGCGCTGCCAAAGGGCCGGGGCCTGGAAATTTGGGATCTGGGCTTGAAACTTGGCACGCGACGGGACAACGCGGCGGGCATCATTGATCTGCGCCAACTGCGCCGGCTGATGACCGCCCGGGCCGGCGATGCCCCCTATGGCGGCGCCCGCATCGTGCGCAGTTGGATTTTGGCGGCGGCCCAGGAATTGGCCCGGCCCAATCTGAAGCCCAACCAAGTGGCCAGCGAGAAACGGCGCCAGGCGGCATTGGCGGCGGTGGAGCCGGTCTTCCTGCGCATCAAGGCGGGCGAAGTGATTGTGCGCCGCGGCGACCGGGTCACGGCGGCTGCGTGGCGGCGCATCGGGATCTTGAATGAGAATGCCGGCGGCCGCCGGGTCTGGCGCGAAATGATCGCGGTGGCGGGACTGTTGTGCGGCTTTCTTATGCTGGGCGCGGTGTTTTTCAGCCGGGCCCGGGCACCCTTCAGCTTTGGCCGCAAGTCGTCTTATCTGACCCTGGCCATTGTCGCGGCGACCACGGCCATCGGCGTGGCGATGTTCTATGCCGGTCAGGGATTTGCCGAGGGCATGGGCTTTGACCCAGACGCAGCGGCCTATTTCGTGCCCCTGGCATTGGCCACGGTTCTGGTTTCGCTGTTGGTGGATGCCCGTACCTCGTTGCTGGTGGGCGTTGCCTTGACCCTGTTCATTGCCTATCGGGTAAATGGCGATCTGTGGCTGGTAACCAACTATATCGTCGGCGTGCTGGTGGCCGGCATTGCCGCCCGCCGCAGCCGCCGGCGGATCGATTTGTTGCGCATTGGCGTGGTGGTGGCCCTGGCCCAGGCGGCCATGGTGCCGGTGACCGTGACCTTGGCCGGCCACGGCATGGGCAGCGAACATTTGCCCTTGTTACTGGGCGCCGTGGTTTCGGGCCTGTTGGTGGGCGTGGGCACCCTGGGTCTGCTGCCGGCGTTTGAATGGCTGTTTGACGAGACTACGGATACCCGGCTGTTGGAGTTGGCCTCGGCCGATAATCCGTTGTTGAAGGAACTGGCCCTGAAGGCGCCGGGAACCTACTACCATTCCACCATGGTCGCCAATCTGGCCGAGGCCGGCGCCGAAGCGGTGGGCGCCAACGGCCTGATGTGCCGGGTCATGGCGCTGTATCATGATATTGGCAAGTTGCAGCGGCCCGCCTATTTCATGGAGAACCAGCGCGGCGACGATAATATCCACCTACGCCTGCCCCCCGACGTTTCGGCCCGGGTTATCTTCCACCATATTCTCGACGGCCTGGAAATGGCCCGCAAGGCTAAATTGGGCCGGCTGATTCTGGAAGGCATTGCCCAGCATCAAGGCACCACCTTGTTGCGGGTGTTTTACGATCGCGCCAGGGCCCAGGGCTACAATGGCCCGGAAGAAGACTACCGCTATCCCGGCCCCAAGCCACAACGGCGCGAGGCCGGCATTCTGTTGCTGGCGGACTCTATCGAGGCCGCGACCCGCGCTCTGAAAGATCCCAGCGCCGCGAAGGTTGGCGAACGGGTCCGTCAGGTGATTGAAATGCGGGTCGGCGATGGCGAGCTGGATGATTGCAATCTGACGCTGAAGGATCTGGCCGAACTCGAGGCGACCTTTAACCGAACTTTGACATTGGGAGTCTTTCACAATCGCGTTGACTATCCCCCCATGGCAAGTCCCGGTGGTTTGCCGCACCACAATGAAACAGCAGACAAAACAACAAGCGACACGGAAACCAATGTTGATGGAGATCATCGTGTCCACCCCCTGCCGGGCGTGGCTGACCGACCTGCCTGATGCCGCCGCGACGGCTGACCGGGTGGTGGGCGCCGCACTGACGTCCGCCCTGTCCG
>JAPYUH010000046.1:0-3645 GCA_029936195.1 Alphaproteobacteria bacterium | reverse complement strand
GTTTGACCGGGACGGAGGTTGAAGTTGGCGTCACCCTGACCGACGATGGGGAGATGCGCCGTCTGAACCACCAATATCGGGGCCAGGATAAGGCAACAAATGTTTTGTCCTTTGCCGGGGCGGACATTGGCGGTATCGATAACCCGGCCCATGGCGGCCCAATGCTGTTGGGCGACATTGTCCTGGCCCATGGCGTAGTCGTGGCGGAGGCGGCCGAGCAGGGTAAAACCATGCATGCCCATTACTGTCACCTGCTGGTTCATGGTACCCTGCATCTGTTGGGTCACGATCACATGGAGGCGGCGGCGGCGGCAGCGATGGAAGGCTTGGAAATTTCGGTTTTGGCGGCGCTCGGAATTGACGACCCCTATCAAATCGGCGCGGCCGAATAGCGGATTTGCACGGAGGCACTACTGGGACCTGAAATGAACGACAATTCCGACCCCAATCATTCCGCCAATCAACCCGCCAATCAATCGGGCTCCCCGCGAAACGGTGGCGGCGGCTTCGTCAACTGGCTGTCGGGGCTGTTGCGGGGCGGCGGCGACGCGGACCTGCGGGAAAGCATTGAAGAGGTCATCGATGAACACGAATCCTCGCCCAACAGCCTGAACCCTGAACAGCGGGAAATGCTGATGAACATCATCAGCTTCGGCGAATTGGAAGTTGATGATGTCATGGTGCCGCGCACCGATATCGTCGCCCTGGAGGCGGGCGCGGCGCCTGACGATGTGGTCAGCACCTTTCGAAAGGCGCATCATTCCCGTCTTCCGGTGTACCGGGAAACCCTCGATGACATTGCCGGTTTTGTCCATATAAAGGATGTGCTCGACCATTGGGGCCGGGACCAGGACCAGGGTGGGGAATTGTCCCTGGCCCGTATTCTACGCGAAGTGCTGGTGGTCCCCCCCTCCATGCCGATCCTGGACTTGCTGGCCCGCATGCGCGCCACCCGTATTCACATGGCCGTGGTGGTGGATGAATATGGCGGCACCGACGGTCTGGTCACCATTGAGGATATCGTCGAGGAAATTGTCGGGGAGATCGAGGACGAGCATGACAAGGACGACGGACCAACCTTGCTGCTACGGCCCGACGGCAGTATCGACGCCGACGGCCGGGCCGAGATAGAGGATCTGGAAAAGATCCTGGCCGTGGATTTACTGCCCGACGAAGTCGATGAAGATGTCGAAACCTTGGGCGGTCTGGTCTTTGCCATGCTGGGACGGGTGCCGCAGTTGGGTGAAGTCATAGCCCATCCCAGCGGCGTCGCGTTTGAGATTGTCGATGCCGATCCACGGCGGGTCAAACGTCTTCTGATCCGCCCCAATGAGCCCCAAATCGCTAAGTCAGGCACTGGGTCGGTCACTGGATCAGGCACCACGTCGGGCATTGGCCGGGCCGGCGAAGGCGGTGGTGATGGCGCCGCGGTGACCGGCGATCAGGAACCCGCGACGCCGCCACGCGAATGACGGTTTGGCTGCGTCTATTGGCCGCCGCGATGTGCGGCGTGGCGGCGGCGTTGGCGCTGGCACCGCTTTACCTATGGCCATTGATGTTGCTTGGCTACGGCGGCTTGTTCTGGTTTCTGAACCAGTCTGGGCATTGGCGCCAGGCCTTCACCCTGGGCTGGGCCTTTGGCGTTGGATATTTCCTGGTTGGATTGCATTGGGTCGGACATGCCTTCATGGTCGATGCGGACCGTTTTGCCTGGATGATGCCGATTGCCCTGATCGCCTTGGCCGGGGGCCTGGGCCTGTTTCCCGGCTTGGTTCTTGCCCTGACCCGGGGTCTGTCGCGTCCCGGTCCCAGCCGGCTTTTCGCCTTTGCCTTGTTTTGGGGTCTGGGCGAATGGCTAAGGGGCACCTTGCTGACGGGATTTCCCTGGTTGATGTCAGGTCATGTCTGGGCCGCCGGCGACGGCAGCCTGCAGGCGGCGGCCTATTTAGGCACTTCCGTCCTGGGGCCGCTCGCCGTTATGGCGGCGGCCGCTCCGGCCTTGTTCGTCACCGCGCCAAGGAAATCGAGACGCGCGGCGCTGCTTACCAATGGGCTCGTCTTCGCCGTCCTGGGCCTGGTTTTGGTTATTTCACAACTGCGTCTCCAGGAGGCGGCGGTTGCCCTGCATCCCGAGGTACGATTACGGCTGGTTCAGGCCGGCATCGCCCAGGCCGATAAATGGCGCACCAACCTGCGCGATCAACATCTTGCCCTGTATTTGAAACTCAGCCTGGAGCCTGGTGCCAATGGCCGGCCGGCCGCGTATAGCCATTTGATTTGGCCGGAAACAGCGACGCCGTTTTTCCTGGCCGATGATCCGGCCCGGCGCGGCTTCATCGCCCGCTCGCTGCCGCCTGGAACCATGCTGATCACTGGAACGCCCCGCCGGGGCAGATCGGCGGCGGGCGCCGTCACGCTGCATAACTCCATCATGGCCTTGGCCGCGGATGGCGCCGTTGCGCGGATCTATGACAAGGCCCACTTGGTGCCGTTTGGAGAGTATCTGCCCTTGCGTTCGGCGTTGGCGCGTCTTGGCCTGGACAAGCTGGCCCATGGCGCGGTGGATTTTTCGCCCGGATTCGGCCCAATCGTTGCAAAACTGCCCGATCTGCCGCCATTTCGCCCCCTAATCTGCTACGAGATCATCTTTTCCCGCGAGATCGCCGCGCCGGATTATGAAGCGAAACCGGAATGGCTATTGAACGTGACCAACGACGCCTGGTTCGGAGACAGTTTCGGACCACGGCAACATCTTGATATTGCCCGCATGCGGGCCGTTGAACAGGGTCTGCCGGTAGTGCGCGTGGCGAATACGGGAATTTCCGCCATAATCGGCCCGTTTGGTCGGATTTCGGCGCATTTACCTTTGGGCGCGGCCGGGGTCATCGATAGCGGTCTGCCCAAGGCGCTGCCGGAGACTCTGTACAGACGGTTTGGCGATGGTATATTTGCGATATTCTGTTTATTACTAGGGTGTTCATCATTTTTTACTTATACTATCGGCGCCAAGTCATCGCGCCTGGGCAAATAAGCTTGTCTTGACAGGAGCTTGTCGCTGTTACATACATGTATATGCAACCTTTGGGCGGCATTCAGTATCATATGGCGACTAAGACTATTTTTTACCAGTATTAATTGCACATAGGGAGTCGTATCAGTGACAGCAAACCCCAATCCGGTAGATATCCACGTTGGTTCCCGTGTCCGGCTTCGCCGCACCTTATTGGGGATGAGCCAGGAAAAACTTGGCAATGCGCTGAGTCTGACCTTCCAACAAGTGCAAAAATATGAACGGGGGACCAACCGAATTGGCTCCTCCCGGCTGTTTTTGTTGAGCAAAATTTTGGATGTGCCGGTATCATTCTTTTTTGATGACATGGCGGCGGAAGTGACGTCGGGTCAACGCGGCTTTGCCGAGGCGGCCCAAGCCAACTTCGACCAGGATGATCTGGCCAAGCGCGAGACACTTGAGCTGGTGCGCGCCTACTACAAGATCACCGACCCCGCCGTGCGCAAGCGGCTGTTTGATCTGGTCAAGGCGATTGGCGGCCAAACCATCGACATTGATGATCTGGATTAAGATTATTCTTTTCCGCTGAACCCTGACGCAGGGTTCTTTCCCATACCGGACCCCCATATGGGATC
>JAPYUH010000045.1:18496-22115 GCA_029936195.1 Alphaproteobacteria bacterium | reverse complement strand
GCTGGGCGTTGGCACGGCCCACGAACTGGAAAAGGGGCACTACTACTGGGTTGGGGAATTTAGCGGCGCGTTCTTTAATGACGCGGGCGCCGGCAGCACCATGCATAATTCCGGCGTGAAGTGTCCCGGCTATAACGATCTGGATTTCAACAATAAGAAGAATGTCGCGGCCGGCCATTGTATCATCATGGACCGGGACGGTGACAAAGCCCATGCCTCGTGGCAATGCGCGGGCGATACCTACAAGTGCCAGGGCACCATTACCTGGACATCGGGCACCGGCAAATACGCCAAGATCTCCGGCAGCATGCCCTTCACCGGCGTCACGGAAGTCAGCCACGCCGACGGCAAGGCCTCCGGCTGGGCCACCTGGAACAGATAACACACGATAAAAAAACACCTCTCTGGAACCTGACCCCGCCCGCTACGGCGGGGTCTTTTTTACCCCCAGCGATACGGATATGTTTATACCACCTTGCAATGAGAGGCAGAGATGATCGAAGCGAACGAAACCTTTGACGGCACCTGGCCTTATACGCCGCGCTTCTTCCATGGCAACGGCTTCGCCATGCATTACGCGGACGAAAATCCAGACGGCCAGGAGACGTTCCTGTGTGTCCATGGGGAACCGACATGGGGCTACCTCTACCGCAATATCATCCCCCGTCTGGCCAGGTATGGCCGCGTCGTGGTGCCCGATCACATGGGGTTCGGCAAAAGCGAAACGCCCCAGGACCGCGCCTACACAATTGAAGAGCATTGCGACAATCTTGACCGGCTGGTGCTGGATCTGGATCTGACCAATCTGACCCTCGTGATCCAGGACTGGGGCGGACCTATTGGCGGCGCCATCGCGTATCGTCATCCCGAACGGGTCAAACGTCTTTGTGTGATGAACGCCATTGTCGGCGGCCGGGCGCCGGACAGTGCCGGATCATTTGGCCTACCGCCCTGGCTGCAATGGGTCAGCGGCCCGGCCTTCGAACCCACCATCAAGAACCTCTCGGCCACGGCGCTGTCCGTGATGAAGCGGGTTGGCTTTGAAAGTACCGCCCAAGTGGATGAAACCTGGATCCGCGCCTATGCCGCGCCATTCCCAACTCCGGAGAGCTGCATCGCAGCATACCGTTTCCCGCAATGTATCAACGACCGGGAAACCGTGGACTTCCTCAAGACCGTTCGCACACCGGAAGCCATGGCGGCGGTCAAGGAAAAGCCTGCGATGTTGATCTTCGGCGAGGCCGACCGTGCCCTGCCCCAAGCTTTCACCATCGGCTGTTTCAAGGATCTATGGCCGAATGGTCCCGTGGTCACCCTGCCCGGTGTCGGCCATTTCCTGCAGGAGGATGCGCCCGAGACAGTGGCGGCCCTCATTCAACAATTCGTGCAGATGACGTAGGCGGATGAAAGCCATCCGGAACGCAATCACGTGGTCAGTCGGCCTGGGCCAGGAACTGGGGGTGCCAACGCCCATGCATACAGTTGCGCACCGCGCCCTGAAACCATTCGCGGCTTAATACCATTCAATTCAAGAGCGAGAAACCATAGCTCGCGGCCCGGTTCCGGTCGGCGATGATGCGCTCGTATGACTCGAGCGGCAGGAATTCGATATCACCAAGCAACAGGCTCTGGCGCACGCCTTGCAGGTTCGGATCCGCGAAGAAGTGAAACAGCGCCGTGCGCATGCGCTCAATCTTTGTCGGCTCGAATCCGCCATGGGTGACATAGGGCACCCCCGGCGCGCGATAGGTACGGCCCAGTTTGCGCACGCCCTCCAGGGCCGCCGGGCGGTGCCGTTCATGCAGGGAATAGGTGACGCCGTCAATCGCCGTCACATCAACGATGTCCGCCTTGATCCAGGCCAGGCTGGCGATGTGGGAGCCGCTGATCTTGACGGTAGAGAAAAATCGCCCCTCGTTGCTGGCGGGCGCCACCAGCACCTGCATCGCACCCATGCCGGAATGGGATTCCGGTCCATTGATGGCGCAGACCACACCCTTCATGTCCAGGACATCGTCAAAGGGGCAGTCCTCGGCCACCACAACCACGCTGGCGTAGTCGGCGCCACGGCATTCGGGAGCATCAAAATGCGGCGTGGCAATGGGCGTCAACCGAGAGGTATAGCGGTGGACAAGGTCGTAACCGCAACATTGGCTGAAGATAAGGCTCGGGTCGTCCCACATGGCGTTGGTCGGGCTGTTGCGCTCCAATACGTCGGGCAGATTGGTTTTGCCTTCCCGCTTCAAATATAGGACCAAACCACGCCAGAATTCATCCAGCGCCGCGCGCACTTCCGGGATGTCATACATGGGCAAACTGGCGACGCCGCTCATCTGAATGCTCCAATCATGAACAGCGATAATCTAGCAAGAATGGAGATAAATTTGCGGACAATTATGGCTTCAAAGTCACCGTCGTGTTGTTGGCAACCGGCATCAGTATGCCGGATTTGCCGCCGTGGCGAAGATGATGCGATCCGCTAAATCAACCTCCAAACAACGCCTTGTAGCGCTCTTGAAATACCGGCCAAACATCCGGGTTCAGCAGGCGCGGGGGCCTGCGCCCGGCGAATATCTCCAACAATTGCTCGCCGGCGTAGCTGGCTACCTGGTGGCGGCTTTCATGGGTCACCCCGGCCGTATGGGGGCTGGCCAGAACGTTGGGCAGGCCGAGCAGGGGATGATCCTTCGGCGGCGGCTCCACCGCCCAAACATCGAGCCCGGCGGCGGCCAGATGGCCGCTGCTAAGCGCCGCATGCAAGGCACCTTCGTCGTGGATGCCGCCGCGGGCGGTGTTGATGAATATGGCGCCGGATTTCATCTTGGCGAATGCCGCGGCATCAAGAAAATTCATGGTCTCTTCATTGCGGGGACAATGCACGGAGATAAAGTCGGAAGCACCGAGAAGATCATCCCAAGATGCGGATACCGCATTCCGTTCGGCGAAATCCTTCTCTTCGATATAAGGGTCATGGGCCAGAACCCGCATGCCGAACAATCCGGCGCAAAGTTCCGCCGTTCGCCGGCCCACATGGCCCAAACCAATAATACCAAGGGTCTTGCCCTGGATATTGTGACCGATGAAGTCGTTGCGCCCGATGCCGTTCCGGGCCCGCATGTATTGGTCCGTCTCGCCCACGCGCTTGGACAGCATCAACATCATGCCCAGGGCGTGTTCGGCCACGCCTTCGGCATTGCCGCCCGCCTGGTTGACGACGATGACGCCGGCCTTGGAACAGGCATCGACATCGACGGGATCAAAGCCCGCGCCCATGGAAGATACGGCAAGCAAATTCGGGCAGCGCGCGAGGAAGTCGGCGGTGCAGTGGAACTGTTCGGGCAATTCGTCACGGGCGGCGCGGATCTGATAGCCGTGGACCGCGGACAAGGCTTGCCAATTCTTGGCGTCACCGTTGCTGAATTGCAGGACATCCACCTTGATCGAGGGTTCCGTGGCGAGGATTTCGGCGGTCACCTCATGGGCGAATTTTTCGAAAACGGCGATGCGTTTTTGCGGCTGCGTCATGATGATGGGGTGCTTTTCTTTACTGAAAACAGGCGGGTGCGCCATACATACACGACTGGTCAAAGATGTCATCTCGCCGCCCAAAAATTCTTCA
>JAPYUH010000045.1:0-18396 GCA_029936195.1 Alphaproteobacteria bacterium | reverse complement strand
AATTCTTCAGCACCAAGTCGTGGCTGGTACTGTCGGCTTCGTATATGGAAATCCCGTTCGAGCGGCTCAAGACAAAGGCGCGGCAGTGGGAAGGATATTTCTGAAACCAGAAATCCTCGCCGCTATCGAAGGTCAGCAAAGCCTCGTCATCCCCCATGCCGTTGCCCCACAGATCGCTGCAATAGCCGTTGAGGATAATGCGGCCGCGAATTTTCACCGGGCCGTCGTAGGAAGATACCACGGCGCCCCCCTGTGAATGGCCGATCAGAAAAATAATCTCGCTATCGACCCAGGGCAACGTGGCGATTTGCACCATGGCATTATCAATTTCAGTTAGGCGCATGGCCCTGATTTGATCGCTGATGGAAATATCTACGGTGAAATTGCGAAAACAATATTCAGGTCGTGGCCGGGCAAATGAATCCGGGGCAATTACGGCGAAGTCATCCAGTTTGGCCAGCCAACGCAGATGTTGAATACTGGCCCGCAAAATGCCGGCGCAGCCGTGAAAATAGACGATCAGCGGCAGCTTTACGCCGGGCGGCACGCCGGCGCCCAACGCCGCCAGCTGGCCGGACGGATAGTTCGGGCGTTGTCGGTTCTGGACCGCCTTAACCTCCGCCTGGAAGGCCGCCTCGTTGATTTCCCGGCCTGGCGCACCCAAGACATTCACCGGCGCGCGGATGGAGGCTTTGGTAAAGGTAGTCTGGACCTGCGCCGTGATCACACAGGCACCCAGGGACAGGCAAAACAGGCAGGCAAGACACCACTTCATCAACGTCTAGATCGCCCTGGCATGGGCCGGTTTGTCGGGATTGGGGCTGTGATATTGATCAAAAGCGGCGCAGGCCATGCGCACCAGCATGCGGCCGGGCGGCAGGACGTCGACCCGCCAGCCGTCCACGGCCACCAGGTCGTCCGCGATCAAGGGGTCGAGCTTGCCCAGGTCCGCGGCCAGATCGGCGACGGGGACGCCGAATTGGTCGCAGACGGCGTCTAGATCCACATGGAAATCGCACATCAGGCGTTCAATGATATGGGACCGCAGGCGGTCTTCGTCGGTCAGGCCAACACCGCGATTGGTACCCAGGCCGCCGGCCTTGATGGCGTTCATATAGTCCCGCGCGGCGGACTTGTTCTGGATAAAACCGCCCGGCAGCGTTGATATGGCGGAAGCGCCGAAGGCAATAAGGGTTTTCGCGGTATCCGTGGTGTAGCCCTGAAAATTGCGGTGCAGGCGGCCTTCCCGTTGGGCGATGGTCATCTCCGAATCCGTCTTGGAGAAATGATCAAGGCCGATATGGACATAGTCCGCCGCTTCCAGCCGCCGCAAGGCTTCGTCAAACAGCATCAGCCGTTCTTCGGCGTTGGGCAGGTCGCTCTCCTTGATCAGCTTCTGGTGCGAAAACATCCAGGGCACGTGGGCATAGCCGAACAAGGTCATCCGTTCGGGCTGCAGGCCCACGGCCAGGTCGGCGGACGTGGAAAAATTATCCCGGCGCTGAAACGGCAGGCCATACATCAGATCCAGGTTCAGATCTTCGATACCGCCCCGGCGCAACTGTGCCACCGTGTCCGCCACCAGATCATAGGGCTGCACCCGGTTTACGGCGGCCTGAACCTCGGCGTCGAAATCCTGTACCCCGATGGAGGTGCGGTTGACGCCCATCTCGCCCGTCAGGGTGTCGATGTCCTCGGGCGACAGCACCCGGGGGTCCATCTCCACCGCGATCTCCGTCTCGGGCAGAAATTCAAAATGTTCGCGCAATTTGTCCATGATCCTGGCCATGCGCTTCGTGCCGATGGCGCTGGGCGTGCCGCCGCCCCAATGCACCGCCGCCGCACTTGGCCGGGCGCCCAATTTGGCCGCGACCCGGTCAATTTCCAGGCAAACCAGGTCGGTGTAGGTATCGAAGGTGCTTTGATGCCGTCCCACTTGGGTATTGCAACCGCAATACCAACATAAAACCTCGCAAAACGGCACGTGGACGTACAACGATACCGCCTCTTTCCGGCCCACCTCGCCCAGCCATTCGGCGTGCTGTTCCGGGCCCGCCGCATCGGTGAACTGCACCGCGGTGGGATAGGAAGTATAGCGCGGCACGCGTTGATCATATTTCAACAAAGTCGCGGAATTCATGGCCCTCGGTTCCCCATTACCTTGCCCAACACATTCCACGCCGCGCCGGCAACTGCAAGTAACTTTCTCCGATAGCAGCAAAGGGTGAATAAATGGTCACATGGATTGCCGACCTGTTAGATTAAAAACATGACTTTGAAACCGCGCATCGCCATTATTGGCGCCGGCATGGGCGGTCTTGCCACCGCCGCCGCGCTGCACCGACTTGATTTTGATTTCCATGTCTACGAACAGGCCGGCCATTTCGCGCGGATCGGCGCCGGTATTCAGATGAGCCCCAACGCCATGCGCGTTTTGCGCGGACTTGGCCTGGAACAAACCGTGCGCCGCCTGGCATTCCAACCCCCAACCTGGAGCAATCGGGAATGGGACAGCGGTGTGGTGAGTTATGAATTGCCGCTTGGCCAAGTTGCCGAGAACCGGTTTGGCGCGCCCTATCTGCAAATGCATCGGGCCGATCTGCATGCCGCATTACTTACGGCGGTGCCATCGCGGGCCGTTTCGCGGAATAAGGAGCTGGTCAGCGTCGAATACGGATCTGGGGGAAACACCCTGTTGTTTGTCGATGGCACCAGGGTGGGAGCGGATCTGGTGATCGGCGCCGATGGCGTACACTCCCGTGTCAGGGCGGCTTTGTTGGGGCCGGAGCAGCCCGTGGCCACCGGACGGGTCGCCTACCGCGCAACCTTCTCCACAACCGGCATGGAGCATGCCGTGGGCCCCTGTACCAAGTGGTGGGGCCCGGACCGGCACATCGTGATTTACTATGTTACCGCGGCCCGCGACGAGATCTATTTCGTCACCAGCCTGCCGGACCTGGTCTGGGTGCGGGAATCCTGGTCCGCGACCGGCGACATCAATGTGGTTCGCGATGCCTTCGCCGGTTTTCATGAGGAGGTTCGCGCGGTGCTTCGCGCTTGTCCAAAGGTGCATCGCTGGGCCATTCTGGAGCGCCCGGCCCTGGACAATTGGCACGGCCGGGGCATGGTTCTGATCGGTGACGCGGCCCACCCCATGACGCCCTACATGGCCCAGGGCGCGGCCATGGCCATGGAGGACGGCATCATCCTGGCCCGGGCTCTACAGGCCGATCCGGACATGGCGCGGGCCCTTGATATGTTCGAGACAACACGAAAAGCCCGCGCGGCTCAGGTCCAGGCCATATCGCAAGCCAACACCTGGATGCACCGGGAAACCGATCCAACCTGGTGTTACGGATACGATCCCTGGACCGCGCCGCTTGGAGTCTCGCCCACATTTCAAATTTGATTAAAAATCGCCGAGCCTCCCTCTCCCACACCCGGCCACCCATTTATCATGATTCCGTGGGTGGCCGGGTGGGGGAGGGGGTGGCGTGGATCAAGATTGAAAAGCGTTAGTTCCCAGGCAGAACCGGGATGCCGATGGCCCATTCATGTCCCAGCAGCAGGATCAACAGAAGCAGAGCCACCCCGCCCCCGATACGGCCCCAGCCAATTTCGCCGAGCGTCACCTTGGTTCGCCCTTGCAGAATGGCGGCGCAAGGCAGCCACGAAGTCTGGGCCAGGAATCGCGGCCAGGTTTCCGGGTGTTTGGCCGCGCGTTTGGCATCAATTTGCACCGGACCGATCAGGGACAGCGCCAGAAAGCCGCCGAACAGGATGACCGAGGCAAGATCTCCATTGGCCAGGATATGGGCCACGGACCAGATCGTCACGCCGACGAGGAACGGATGCCGGGTTATCTTGATGATACCCTTGGCGGACTGCTCACCCCCCAAGGCCTGCTCGCCGCCCGCCGCCGTTGGATTTGGCGTACTGAAAGCCAGCACAGCCAACACGATGGCGATCAGCATCATGGGGACGGCCAGCATTTTCAAGCCCGGAACATCAACCCACAGCATCTCATGCGGCGCGGCGCCATAAGCCAGAACAACCCAGAACAGCGCGCCGGCGGACAGGATTGAAAAAAGGCCCAAATAAGCCCCCTGCCCGATCTTGGAGATCAAAATGGCGCGCATCGCGGTGCCGGAGACCACGGCTTGGATACCCAAGAACAACAGACTGGCCAATAACAGGCTGATCATCGTAACTTCCCCGTGCAAATTCTCTATATTAGGCAAGACTGCAAACTGATTGTCGATAGCCGAAAGCCGAACCAAATGGATATCACGCCTTGCGATGCAACTCTGGGCGCCGTCGTCACGGGTATAGATTTAAGCGACGACCTGGACGATGCAACCTTCGCCGCGATAGAGGCAGCCTGGTATGACCGCGGCGTGTTGATTTTTCCCCAACAGGGCCTCGACGATTGGGCCCACATCGCCTTTTCCCGCCGCTTCGGCAAACTGGAACGCAGTATCAAGGATGAAGCCAACGAGAACCCCGAGATTATCATGCTGTCCAACCTGAAGGCGGACGGTAGCCTGTGGCCCCACAAGAGCGAACACGGCCTGTTTCTGGCCGGCAATCGCGGCTGGCATACGGACAGCTCGTTCAAACGTGTGCCGGCCATGGCTTCCCTGCTGGCGGCGCATCAGGTTCCGGACAGCGGCGGCGGCACCGAATTCGCCGATATGCGCGCCGCCTACGACGATCTGGAGGCCGGGATGCAAGCCTGGCTGGAGGACAAGGTCGCCGTCCACAGCTATCTCTACAGCCAAGGACTGGTTGGCGGTTTGGCGGTGCTGACGGCGGAGGAGCAAACCGCCCTGCCCGCCGTGGAGCACGCCATGGTCCGCCGACACCCGAAAACCGGGCGCAAGAACCTCTACATGGGCCGCCATGCCAGCCATATCCAGGGACGGGACGAGGGGGAAAGCCGGGCGCTGTTGCAGGAATTGGTGGACAACGCCTGCCAACCTCCCCGCACCATTACTCATGTCTGGCGTGCCGGCGATCTGGTGATCTGGGACAACCGCTGCATACTGCACCGGGGCCAGGTCTGGCCCGGCGATCAAGCCCGGGTCATGGCTCGCACCACCGTTGCCGGCGAGGTAGATGGAAATGGGGGCAATGAATGGAATTTATAAGGCAAAGTCATCTGGTCCAAAAAGTGCGGGTCGATCCGTACTGCCGATCCGTTGTAGACATTCATGAAATGGATTTGCCCTCTGGACAATTCAAACGGGGAAACAGATGACCGAAACGCGGAAATTCGACGTGGTGATCAGCGGCGGACGGCTGATCGATGGCACCGGCGCGCCCGGCCGGAACATGGACGTGGCCATATCCGGCGACCGGATTGCCGCCGTCGCAGCGCCGGAAGACGCCTCGGATTGGCGGGGTAATCTGAATATCGATGCCTCCGACCGGGTTTTAGCACCTGGCTTTATCGACGTGCATACCCACGACGACAATGCGGTTCTGGCCACCCCCGCCATGCCGGCGAAGATCAGCCAGGGGGTCACGACAGTGGTGGTCGGCAATTGCGGTATTTCGCTGGCCCCCATCACCGACATCGACCCACCGCCGCCGCTCAACCTGCTGGGCGGCCGTGACCGCTTTCGATTTGACACCATGGTGGATTATGTCGCGGCGGTGGAAGACACCCGCCCCGCCGTCAATGTCGCCATATTAGTCGGCCACGGCACCCTGCGTGTCGGCGCCATGGACGATCTTAACCAGGTGGCGAGCGAGGCGGAAATTCAAGTAATGGGGGGGAAACTGGCGGCATCCCTGGCGGCGGGCGCCATCGGCATGAGCACGGGGCTGTATTACAAAACCTCGAAGGCGGCCAGCACGGACGAGGTCATTGCCCTGGCCAAGGTGGTCTCGGCGGCGGGCGGCGTCTACACCACCCATATGCGGGACGAGGCCGACCACATCATCACCTCCCTGCGGGAAACCCAAACCACGGCGGACAAGGCCGGCGTGCCGGTGGTGATCTCGCATCACAAATGTTCGCAACCGGATAACTGGGGCCGCAGCGAAGAAACCCTGGCTTTCATCGAAAATGCGCGGCAATCCACCACGATGGGCCTGGACGCCTACCCCTATGCCGCCGGCTCGACCGTGCTGGACCCGGATTGGGTCAACGACCGGATTCGTATCATGATCACCACTTCCGAACCCTATCCGGAGGCTTCGGGCCGGGACCTCGCCGATATTGCCGCCGAATGGGACCTGGATTTGAAGGCAGCCGCGGTGAAGTTGACACCGGCGGGCGCGATTTATTTCCAGATCGACGAAATGGACATGCAGCGCATCCTGGCCTATCCCCCGACCATGATCGGCTCCGACGGCCTGCCCCACGATAAACATCCCCATCCTCGCCTCTGGGGCACCTTTCCCCGGGTTCTGGGTCATTACTGCCGCGATCTTGGCCTGTTCGATCTGGAAACCGCCGTACACAAGATGACCGGGCTGCCGGCCGAAACCTTTGGTTTGAAGGATCGCGGCGTGGTACGGGAGGGCGCCCATGCGGATCTGGTGGTCTTCGACGCGGACAAGATCCGCGACCTGGCGACCTACGAACAACCCATGCGACAATCCCTGGGTATCGACTATGTTCTGGTTAATGGCACCCTTTCCCTTACCCTTGGCAACCTTTGCCCCGACCGGGCCGGCCAGGTGGTTGGGCGTCACTAATTGAGTGCGAATTTTTGTTGTAATTGGATTTGAGCGAAGTATTCTGGAGCCCGCACACAAGGACCTATCCACCGGGCATTATTGGGGGATGAGATGATTAAGATATTGGGAGAGCGAGCGCATGGCGCAGGTAAAAGTGGCCGATCAAAGAGCCGTTGTGGAAATCAAGACCACCCAGGTTATGCAGGCGGGTTTTGCCGCCCTTTTGGGTCTGGCATTGTTTATTGGCGTGGCATTTTCACATCCTGCGGCCATTCATAACGCCGCCCATGATTCCCGCCATGGCGTCGCGGCACCCTGCCACTAACGCACCCAAATTTTCGGAACATCATGGAATTCTTTAAATCCATTCTGCTCAGCGCCTTGTTGTCCGGCATCGTCGCGGGTTTCGCCTTGACCGGATTGCAAACCCTGAAAGTCTATCCGCTAATATTTGCGGCGGAAGTGTTTGAAAATGCTGGACAGTCCGAGGCCGGCCATGCCCACGATCAGGTGGACAAGGAAGCCGCCGCCGATCATCATGCCGACGACGAATGGGCGCCCGCCGATGGTGCGGAGCGGTTGTTATATTCCCTGCTGGCCAATGTGCTGTTGGGCGTGGCCTTGGGTCTTGTCCTGGCGGCGATATTCGCCCTGCGCGGCGTGGTTGACTGGCGCCAGGGTGTGATATGGGGGCTGGCGGGTTTCGTTGCCGTGCATTTAGCGCCGGCCTTTGGCTTGCCGCCCGAACTGCCCGGCATGCCGGCCGGCGATCTGCTGGCGAGGCAGACCTGGTGGTTCGCCACCGCCTTGTTGACGGCGGGCGGAATGGCGCTGATATTCCTCGGCACTGCCATGATTTGGCGCTTGGTCGGCACGGCGATGATTGTGCTGCCGCATATTTATGGTGCACCGCATCCAGCGACCATGGAAAGCGGCGTTCCCGCGACGCTGGCGGCGGATTTCGCGACCGCCAGTCTGGCAACCAATTTGGTTTTCTGGGCTATTCTGGGCATTCTCGCGGCGATCGCCATGGCTCGTCTCAGCCGTGGCGACACCGCCGCCGAATTTGTTTAATCGGTCTTTTCCGCCACGCCCGCGTCGGCAAAACTGGCCATGCCGCCATGTGTGGCCAGGGCCGCCCGCAACAAGGGAATAGCTGTCGCCGCACCGGACCCTTCACCCAGACGCATGCCCAGATCCAATAGGGGGGACAGCCCCATGCGGCGCAGCAGAAGGCCATGGCCCGGCTCGGCCGAAACATGGGCCGCCCAGCAATGCTTTAGGAAATCACGCGCGGCGACATGGAACGGCGCCAGCGCGGCGGCGGCGACGTAGCCGTCGATCAACACCGGGATGCGGGCCAACCGGGCCGCCAGGGCCGCGCCGGCCATTGCGGCCAGCTCCCGCCCGCCGAGGCATCGGGCGATCTGCAACGGCTGGCCAAGAATAGCGCCATGCGTGGCCCGCCCAACCGCTACCGCCTCCGCCTTGCGCGCCAGACCCGCGTCATCGACGCCGGTGCCCCGTCCGATCCATTCCTTGGCATCACCACCGTACAAGGCATGGGCGATGGCCGCCGAGACGGTGGTGTTGCCGATGCCCATTTCACCAATGCAGACCAAATCCGCATCCTCCTCGACCTGCGCCATGCCCTTGTTCAGGGCATCGAGGTAATCCTCATCCTCCATGGCCGGGCCTTGGGTGAAATCGGCGGTGGGCCGGTCCAGATCTAGGTCCAGCACCTTCAGTTCAGCGCCCGCGGCACGGCAAAGTTGGTTGATGGCGGCGCCGCCATTGGCGAAATTCGCCACCATTTGCACCGTCACCTCGGCCGGAAAGGCCGATACCCCGCGCGCGACCACGCCATGATTGCCGGCGAATACCAGCATTTGAACTTTATCAAGCCGGGGCACGTCCCGCCCCTGCCAGGCGGCCAGCCACAGGGCCAGGTCCTCCAGCTTGCCCAAGGCGCCCTGGGGTTTGGTCAGAAGATCATTGCGCGCCTTGGCGGTGGCCCGGGCCTCATGGTTGGGCGAGGGCAGAGCGTTCAGCAAATGGTGCAGCTCTTCAAAAGTTCGCGGCATGTTGGTCCTATGCAATGTCAATTAGATGAATGAAGCTGCCCATGACTCCGCCGGCCCGCAGGCCAACTTGGACGGCCTGTTCGCCCAGGGCATCTTGTATGGCAAATAGGCGGTCTCCGTCCTCCCGCAAAATAGAGGCGTAGTGAAATTCATGGCCGCGATAACGGCCCTGGCGGCCGCCCAGCGGACCATCAGCCAGAAGGCTCATTTGCCGATAGCCCAGATGCAGCTTTCGGTCCGCGAACGTGGTTTCCAGGTTCAACAACCCGGCCATGGCATGGAGCGCGCCATTGCCATCAACAACCCCCTGCCCCAGAACCATATAACCGCCGCATTCACCCAGGATCACCGCGCCATTGCCGGCCGCCGTGCGTAAACCGGCAAGAAATGTGTGGTTGGCGGCCAGTTGGGCGGCATGCAGTTCGGGGTAACCGCCCGGCAGATAGACGGCGTCCACATCCCCGGCCGGGGCCTGATCCCGCAAGGGCGAGAAAAATTCGATCTCGGCGCCGGCGGCCCGCCAGTCATCCAATACATGGGGATAGCTGAACCCGAACGCCACATCCCGGGCCACCGCAATTTTTTGCCCCAATGGTGGAATGGTGGGCGCCGGCCCGGATGGGCCGGCCTTTGGCGCCGCCGCGATATCCCGCAATCCCGCCAGATCAATATCCCGGGCCAGGACATCCGCCGCTTGTTCCAGCAATTGATCGAGATCCTGGCGCTCACTGGCCTGTACCAGGCCCAAATGCCGCGCCCGCAGGGTCAGCGCCTGGTCCGTTGCCAGCACGCCGAAAACCCGGATCCCGGCCGCCTGACAGGCATCCACCAATAACTTGCGATGGCGCGGGCTGGCCACCTGGGTAAGAATCACTCCGGCGACGCTGACGTCGGCCCGGAAATTGGCAAACCCCTGGGCCAGCGCGGCGACGGAAGCCCCCTGCCCCTTGGTGCTGATGACCAGAATTATGGGCAATTGCAGATCGGCGGCCAGATCGGCGGTGGAGCCGTCGCCACTAACGGCGCCATCAAATAGACCCATGACGCCTTCAATCAAAAATGCCTGCCCGGCGCGGGCGATCAGATCGTCCAATCGCCCCGGCGACATGGCCCAGGGATCAAGGTTGTAGCAATCCGACCCGGCGGCGGCGGATAGAAATCCGGGATCAATATAGTCCGGCCCCACTTTATACGGCGTGACGGCTTCGCCCTCCCTGGCCAGCAGGCGCAACAGCGCAGCCGACACAAGGGTCTTTCCCGAATTCGAGCTGGGCGCCGCCAGAATCCATCCGCGTGGGGAACTAGTCATGGTCGAAGGGCGCGCCATGGCCCAGCTCCGCCCTGTCGAACCAATCAAGGCTGCCTTGAAGATCCACCACGTCACCCACGGCGATCAGGACCGGCGCCTCGATCGCTGAGGTTTCCGCCGCCGCCTCGCAGCCACGAATGGTGGTGATGACAACATGTTGGGCCGGGGTCGCCGCCTTGGAAATCAGGGCCATGGCCTGATCACCGGGGCGGCCGGCGGCCAGCAACTGGTCGCGGATGGTGGGGAGTTGCTTCAACCCCATATAAAACACCAGTACAGGCGAGCCTTTTGACAGCGCTGCCCAATCGATGCCGTCGTGACGGCCGGTTATGGTATGGCCGGTGATGAAGCTGACCACCGTGTTCACCGCGCGATGGGTGGCCGGAATACCCGCATAAGCCAAACCGCCGACGCCGGCAGTAATGCCGGGGATAATACGAAAGGCGATGTTTTCCCGCGCCAGGGCCAGCGCCTCCTCTCCCCCGCGCCCAAAGACGAACGGATCACCACCTTTCAGGCGCAGCACCCGCTTGCCCGCCCGCGCCAGTTCGATCAGACGCAGGGAAATATCGCGCTGCTCGGGCGATGGCTTGCCGCCCCGCTTGCCGGCATATTCCAGCCTTTCGGGCGCACCTATACCATCGAGAATTTGCCGGGAGACCAGGGCATCGTAAATAATCACATCCGCCTGGCGAATGGCATTGACCGCGTGCAGGGTCAACAGGCCGGGATCACCCGGTCCGGCGCCGGCCAGCCAGACAGTGCCAGGCGCGAAGGCTGGCATGGTGTCAATTTCAGCAAATTCAGATGTCACGTCCCCACGTCCCGTCGCCTTTTCCCGCTTGCGGCCTCGCCCGATGCGTGCGTAATGCAGGGTGATAGGCGGATCAAGAGGTTTTCGACCGAATGGCGGAGAAAGAGGCGGAAGGCACGCCCCTGCGACGGGGCTGGACCACCGGGGCTTGTGCCACGGCGGCGGCCAAGGCGGCTTATCAGGCGCTTTTGAGCGGTGAATTCCCCGATCCCGTGAGCATTACCCTGCCCAGCGGCACAGAGGTCGCCTTCTGCCTCAGCCGCGAGGAATTGACGGCGCGGGGCGCCATGGCGGCGGTGGAAAAAGACGCCGGCGATGATCCGGACGTAACCCACGGTGCCGTCATTCATGCCCGCGTATCTCTACGCAAAAATGGCAGCGGCATTCGATTTTTGCCGGGCGACGGTGTCGGCACGGTCACCAAGGCGGGCCTGCCCATCGCCGCGGGGCAAGCGGCCATCAATCCGGTGCCGCGATCCATGATGACGGCCGAACTGGCGGCCTTGGCAAAGGCCGCCGGCAAGGCGGCGGACCTGGATGTGGAAATATCGGTTCCCGGCGGGCAGGCCATGGCACGGCAAACCATGAACCCCCGCCTGGGCATTCTGGGCGGCATTTCAATCCTGGGCACCACGGGCGTTGTCATCCCCTATTCCTGCGCTGCCTGGATCGCCTCCATTCACCAGGGCATCGACGTGGCCCGGGCAGCCGGGCTGCGCCATATTGGCGCCGCCACGGGCCGCACTTCGGAAGCCGCCTTGCAGGCGCTGTATGGGTTTGATGACGGCGCCTTGATCGACATGGGTGATTTCGCCGGCGGCATGTTGAAATACCTGCGCACCCATGCAATGGAAAAACTGTCCCTGGCCGGCGGCCTCGCAAAGATTTCAAAACTGGCCACGGGGCACATGGATCTGCATTCCAAACGCAGCCAGGTGGACTTCCAATGGCTGTCCCAATTGACTGCGGACGCACCCGATCTGGCCGCACTGTGCCTGCGGGCCAACACGGCGGCGCAGGTCCTGGCGGCGGCGCAGGCGGCGGGCTATCCCCTGGCCGACAAGATCGCCGAATTGGCCCGGTTGGAAGCCGCGAAAATTTGCCGCGAAGGCGCAGAAATCGAAGTTCTCATCTTCAACCGGACGGGGGAATTAGTTGGACGCAGCCATGGCTGATCCCGGCCTGCTGATCCTCGGCGGTACTACCCTGGGGGCCGGATTGGCGCACCTGACGGGCCCCGGCCAAAGGGTCATTTATTCCCTGGCCGGGCGGACGAAGGCCCGGCCCATCGCACATGTCATCACCCGCAGCGGCGGTTTCGGCGGCGCTGAAGCCTTGGCGGCCTATCTGGCCGGGAACAACATCACGGCGGTCGTTGACGCCACCCACGCCCATGCGGCGGAAATCGGCCGCAATAGTGAAATCGCCTGCCGGATGGCCAAGGTGCCGTTGCTGCGCCTGGAAGAGCCGCCCTGGCAGCTGGAACAAGGCGATTACTGGATCGCCGTGGAAACCATTGTCCAGGCCCGCGATGTCGCCGTCACCATGGCCGCGCGGACATTCGTGACAACCGGGCGCCAGGATATGATGCCGTTTGCATCCGAGATGGGATGCTGGTGGCTGGCCCGGGTTATCGCACCGGGCACTGATCTGCCGCCGCTGGCCAATGGAGACTACATCTTTGGACGTGGGCCCTTCGAACTTGCCGATGAAACAGCGCTGTTACGGAAATTCGAAATCGGCGCGGTGATCTCGAAAAATGCCGGTGGCGCGGCCACGTACGCAAAGATCGCGGCGGCGCGGGACCTTGCCCTGCCGGTGATCATGATTTCACGGCCGCCGCCGGTAAAGGCGCAAACCGTATCGACCACGGACGCCGCAATTGTTTGGCTAGCTCTAACCCTGGGTGCGTAGAATATGCCGATGGTCGGGGGCGTAGAGGCGGCTGTCCGTGGCCTCGTTGCTGTCCAGCACATAGCCGACAAGAACCAGGGCGGTGCGGGTCAGTTTGGCCGCGCGGGTCTTTGCCCGGATATCGGACAAGGTACCCCGAATAATCTCCTGATCGGGCCAACTGGCCCGATACACAAGGGCCACGGGACAGTCGGCGCCGTAATGGGGGATCAGATCGCGGCAAACCTGGCGCAGGTTCCGGACCGAAAGATGAATGGCCAATGTCGCCCCCGAGCGCCCCAATTCCGCCAATTCCTCGCCAGGCGGCATGGCCGAGCTTTTCATAGCCGTGCGGGTCAGGATAATGGTCTGGCTCACGTCCGGCAGGGTTAGTTCCATGCCCAGGGCCGCCGCCGAGGCGGCAAAGGCCGGCACGCCGGGGGTAATCGTGTAGTCGATGTCCATCTGTTTGAGGCGCCGGATCTGCTCCCCTATGGCGCCATACAGCGATGGATCGCCCGAATGGACCCGCGCCACGTCCTCGCCCCGGCCATGGGCCTGGTCGATCTCCGCCATGATCTGATCCAGGTTCATCGGTGCCGTGTCGATGACCCGCGCATCCTTTGGCGCAAAGGCGACGATCCCGATCGGCACCAATGAGCCGGCATAGAGACAGACCGGACAGCCCACGATCAAATCCCGGCCCCGCAATGTAATAAGGTCGGCCGCGCCGGGGCCCGCGCCGATGAAATGAACCGTCATGCGCTGATATCCTTTTGCGTCTTGGCGCCGTAGCCGCGCGGCGTATAGACCGACCATGTGCCATCGCCCCGTTTCCGGGCCCGGGTGGTGGACGAGCCGACCATGACCAGGGTCAGCATATCCACATCATCCACTTGCAGATCGGCCAAGCGCAGCACCCTTAGGGTTTCCCCTGGCCGGCCCAGATCCCGGGCCAGAATGACCGGCGTATCGTCGGGGCGGTGTTGCAACAGTAAATCCCGCGCCAGGGCCAGCAGATCACGGCGTCGGCGAGAGACGGGGTTATAGAATGAAATCACAAAATCCCCGGCCGCGGCGGCCTCAATCCGTTTCAGAATATGCATTCGCGGTGTCAATAGATCAGAGAGAGAGATGGCGCAGAAATCATGTCCCAACGGCGCGCCCGCCCGCAACGCGGCGGCCTGCATGGCGGATATCCCCGGTGATAGCGCGATGGAAATACGGTCCCAGCCGCGCGGCGCATCGTCGCGGTCCAGCAGCTCGTGGGCCAGGGCGCCCATGGCATAGACGCCAGCATCGCCGGACGAGACCAGGGCCACGTTGGCACCCATCGCCGCCCGCTCCATGGCGGCGCGAACGCGCAGCTCCTCCTGGCCCAAATCATAGATCTGGCATTCCTTGTCCACCAACAGATCTGCGATCAGATCCAGATACAGGCCATAACCGACCACCACGTCCGCCCCGCGCACCGCCGCTTCCGCCGCGCCGGTGCGCCAATCGGCTTGCCCAGGTCCGATGCCGACGATGGACAGATGCCCCCGCGCCGCCCCCAAGTTATCGGGCTGAATGACGCCGTCAGCCCGTGATATGGCGCAGGTGGCCCGGCGGCTTTTTTGCTTGTCAACAACCAGGCGCCCGCCCGCCGCCAGTGCAGCGGCCTCCGCCACGCCCGAAACACCGACCTCCGCCTTCACGATCTCCGATGGCGTGGCGAGGCGGTCTTCCTCCGCTTGCAAAGTGGGCAGATCAAAGAACCGGGCGGGAATATGAAAATGCGCGGCGGCCGCATGAATACCCGCTTCGTCGGTCTTCAAATCCAGGGAAAAAATGCCGGCCAAGGACAGGGGTGATAGATTTTCTGCCCGCAATGTCCGCGTTATCAAATCAATAATTTCATCACCATCCACGCCCCGCTCGCAACCCACGCCCAAGGCCAGGTCCTGGCGATGATAAATCAGATGCCGGCCATCGCCCGTCATGGCATGATCTGCCGTGGTGATACGCAAGGCGCCATGGTCCGCCAGCGGCAACGCGCTGTCCCGCAGCCAAGGGCAATCGCCTATCAGGACCACCTTCGCCCCGTCCCGCAGGTCAGCGGCGAAAGTTTTCATATTGCCGGGATTGGACAGCCGCCAACCAGCGGGTGGCTCATCCAGTGCCACGTCAAACAGATGATCGCTGGCCGTCGTGACCGCTGGAGCCGTATCAAGAATGTCGCCCATGCCCCGCGCCAGAGTATTACCGCCATGGTGGCCGCCCAGCAGCGGCACCACGGCGCTGCCATCTTCCGCCACCGCCAATACAGGAGCATCGGTGTGCTTATCGGTTAGAACCGGGGCCAGATGCCGGATGACAATGCCGGCGGCACAAAGCGCGATCAGCGGTTCGCCGCTTGAAAACAAACGCCGCAAGGCCAAACCCACATCGTCAAAAGGGCGCACGTCGTCATGGTTCAGGCGCGGGGCATAGCCGTGAATGACGCCGCCCATCGCCAATTGCAGGCGCCGCGCCGTGGCTAATCCGGTTTGGCTCAGAACCAGATAGTTCATGATCCGACCCCTTTTCGGCGCACCAGGATCATGGCAAAATAAGGTACATCCTCGGCCGCCACATTAGCCAAGGGCTGAACGACCTCATCGGGCATCGTGGCGTGTGCGATATATTGGGCGTCGTCCAGCAAATCCAGATCATCCAGGATACCCTTTACCTTGGCCGCATGACGGCCCAGCTTGATAATCGCGGCCGCCTCGGCCAATGCCAGGCGGGCCCGCAAATCCGCTTCCGCCATGGGCGCCGGCAAGACCAACAGGGTTTCGTTGCGGGCCACAAGCGGCATCATCGCGGCGGAGGCGCAGGCCATCAGCGAGGAAATGCCAGGCACCACCTGGATTGGAAAATCAGCATTCAAACGGTCGAAGAGATACATGAAACTGCCGTAAAAGAACGGATCCCCCTCGCAGATCACCGCCACGTCCTCGCCGCCGCGCAGGGCGGTCGCGATCTGCTCGGCGGCCTTGTCATAACTGCCGCGATCTGGAAAGCGTTTCAAATCCAGCGGCATGCGAATGACGATCTCCCGCCGCCCCTGGGGAATATGCGGCGCCGCGACACGACGCGCCAGACTGTCGCCCCGTTCCGGCGCCGGATAGGCGATAACGGGCACGGTTTGCAATATCTTATGTGCCTTTAAGGTGATCAGGTCCGGATCGCCGGGGCCAACGCCAACGCCGTAAAGTGTTCCGCTCATGGCTTGCGGCCCCGGTACTGGGTCACCGGATGCATGGCGCGCCAGGCATGCAGACTGCCCATGGCATCCAGGTGGGAGATGGCGATGCGGGTCATCGCGCCGCCCTTGCCCGCCATGAATTGCAACAATGCCGCCTCCCCCTCCAGACTGACCGCATTGGCCACCAAACGGCCGCCCGGGCGCAAGGCGCGCCAACAGGCCCACAACACCTTGCCGTCACCGACACCGCCGCCAATAAAGATCACATGGGGCCGGGCCAGGCCTTTCAAGGCATCGGGTGCCGCCCCTTCAACGATCTGCAAGTTGCGCGCCCCAAGGCGTTCGCCATTGGTGCGGATGTTGGTGATGCGGCTGGCATTCTGCTCTACGGCGATGGCGCGCGCGGTGGGTTCGGCACGCAGAAATTCGATGGCGATGGAACCCGCCCCCGCGCCCACGTCCCACAGCACATCATCCGGTGCCGGTGCCAGGGCGGCCAGGGTTACGGCGCGAACATCGCTTTTGGTTAACTGGCCGTCGTGCTGGAACATCTCGTCGGGCAATCCGGCGGGGCGCATCAACGGCGCGGCGGCGCCCTTGGCGCGGCACAGCACGGCGATGGTATTCAGATCACCGGTACGCCGCCGCCAGCGCCGCGCCAGGCCGTCAAACCGCCGCTCCTTCACCCCGCCCATGTTCTGGAAGACCGACATTTCACTATCGCCATAACCCGATTGCCGCAGCATCGCGGCGACCTCTCTAGCGGTACCGCCATTCTCGCTGAGGATCAACAGTCTGGCATTGGGGCGCAGATGCAGGTTCAACAGACCCAGGGGCCGGCCATGCAAGGTCAGGCAATCAATCTCCGCCAAGGGCCAACCGAGACGGGCGCAGGCCAGGGAGAAGGCGGATTGATGGGGGATTACACGGCATTGTTCCATGCCGAATTCCCGGGCCAGGGTGACGCCAATGCCATAGGACATGGGATCGCCGGTGGCCAGGACGCAGACCGCCTTGCCTTTTAGTTTTCCGATCCGGGCAATGGTTTGGCTCAGGGGATTATCCCAACCCTCGCGCGGGCGGGGATCATCACCCAACATGGCCAAATGACGCGTGCCACCGAAGAACACCTCCGCCCCATCAACAAGTTCGCGGGCGCCCGCGTTCAGGCCGCCCAGGCCGTCTTCACCGATACCGATGATGGACAGCCATGGCCCGTTCATGGGGCGGTCCGCGCCAGGGCGTTCAGGGCGGCGGCGGCAATGGCGCTGCCGCCGCGCCGCCCCCGCAGGGTTAGGTAGGGAATGTCGAAGGGAGAAGCCATCAAGGCCTCCTTGGATTCCGCCGCGCCGACAAAGCCCACCGGAAAACCAAGGATCAGGGCCGGTTGCGGGGCATCCCGATCAAGCAATTCCAGCAGGCGAAACAGGGCCGTCGGCGCATTGCCGATGCAAACAACAGCACCCGCCAAATGCTCCCGCCAACGCTCCACCGCCAGGGCCGAGCGGGTCTCCCCCCGTGTCTTGGCCGCCGCCGCCACGCCGTCGTCATTCAAGGTACAGATAACAGCGTTTCGCGCCGGCAGCGAACGATCGATGATACCGTGGCGCACCATTTCAACATCCGCCAGGATCGGCGCCCCGGCCTGCAGGGCGGCCTGGCCCGCGGTCACCGGATCACCGCCCCAGGCTAGATCCAACGGCAGGTCGGTCATGCCGCAGGCATGGATCAAACGCACGGCAACGGCATGCAAGTTTTCAGGCAAACGGGATAAATCAGCCTCCTCCCGCACGATTGCGAAGGAACGTTCGTAGATTGCATCTGGATCGCGCAGGTAGGCGTATGTGCTCCGATCACCCATGAGTGTCTTACTTCTTCACCATGCTGCGCGGACCCAGGGGGTGGTCTGCGTGAGGATAGGGGTGATGATCATGGTCATGGTCGTGACTATGTTCGTGATGCACATGGGCGGTGGGATCGAAATCGCCGTCGGAAATTTTGCCCGTGCCGATACCTTCCACGTGATGGTGGTGGCTCTCCTGTGCCAGGCCCACGTCCGCCTCGAAACCCAGAACCTGTTCACGATATTTGCACATCTGGCAATTCATGTTGTTGGCGCCCTCCAATGCCTCCCCAACACGGTCGGCAAAGGCATCAAGTAGCAGGGGATGGTCGTTCAAATAGGGCGCCTTGATGAATTCGATATCCGGGTGAGCGGCGGCAACCTGATCCGTGTAATGATATATACGCCGGACCAGAATGCCCGTGAACAGGAAATATGGGAACACCACGATCCGCTTGTATCCCAGCCTGGCGGCATGTTGCAGGCCAGGCTCCACCAAGGGGAAGGTGACGCCGGAATAGGCCACTTCCGCCC
>JAPYUH010000312.1 GCA_029936195.1 Alphaproteobacteria bacterium | reverse complement strand
ACGGTGCCGTGGTGGATGCTGACCGAGACCGTGATGGCCTCTTCCCCCGCCGCCGCCCTCTCGTCGTTCCAGGCAGCCATGTCCGCCAGCATGGCCCGACCGCAAGCCAGGGCGTTGACGGCATCCCGGGGACCGGGATCGGGGTTGCCGAAGGTCGCCATCAGGCCATCGCCAAGGAATTTATCCAGGGTGCCGCCATGATCGAACACCGCCGCCTCCATGCGCCGGTGGAACTCACGCAGCAGGACGACGACATCTTCGGCGGATTTGCGTTCCGCCAATGACGTGAAACCGACAATATCGACGAACATGACCGCTACCTGCTGCGAGCGTACCGCGCCCAGGGGCTGGTCGCGCCCCGCCATCTGATCGACGATGTTGGGCGGGAAATGCCGGGCCAGATTGGCCCGCTCCCGCGCCACCTCGGCCTGGCGTACCAGCAGGCTGTTGGTGCGCTTGCCGTTCAGGGCCAGAATGGAGGTGACGATCAGGAAAATCATGATCTCCTGAACTCTCTCCTCGATTCGTAGTTCATTCGGGTCCAGGAATTGCAGCATTCGTTCGTAGTCCACCAGGGCGTCGGCCACCTTGATGGATAGTTCGGGAACTTCATGGCCAAATAGTCCCACGCCGATCAAGGCGAGCACCCATAGGACGGCGGTCCAGCTTCCGAAGGCAAACAGGGTGCGCCAGGAATAGGCCATGGTGGCGGCCGCCAGCAAAACATAGAAATAGCTGAATTCACCCAAACGGTATTGAAACGCCGTCGGCCAATCGCCGTCAAAGAATGGATTGGGCACGGCCAAGGCAAAGGTCATCAGGGTCAAGTCGCAAAAGATCAGAAGTAATTCCCGGCGCGACTGGACCACTTGCCCCGCACGCAGTTGCGCCCATCCGATCAACACAAAGCCGATCAGCAAGACCTCGTAGTACAGCGCATCCCAGGAAAAATTTAGATACGGAATGAAGACGGCGATCACCGCCAGGGCGACCCAGCGGGCGCGGACGGCCAGCAGCAGACCCTCCCTTTTGTTGCGGCTCAGGGCCTCGAGCAGATACTGGTCGGCCATGGCAACATCATCTTCCCGCAAGCCACGGCGAATGGAAAACCTGTTCAGGGCAATATTGGACATCACGGTATCTTCCCTATTGTGTCCGCCAGAAATGGGGCCAAACCAGTCCCGCGACAAGCATTGCGGCCAGCCCTTCGGTGGCGATGATGGTAACCGCCGCCGCGCCGCCGAACCAGTCTGCTAATAAACCAACTTGTAATATGCCCAGGGGGGAGATGCCGATGCAAACCGCCAAGACGCCCATCAGGCGGCCGCGCATCTCGGGCGGGGCGGCGGTAAAGATGATGGTGCTCTGCATGGCCGCGAAACCGGCAACGCCCAATCCCCCCAAAAACAGCAGGCCCAGGGAGGTGCCGTAGCCCCGCGACAGTGAAAAGGCCAGCACGGCGCCGACAAACAGGATGGAGCCATAGAAATAGATCGCCGCGAAATGCCGGGGCTTGGCAAAATTGGCAATCACCAACGCCCCCAGCAGGGCACCGGCGGCATCCGCCGACAGCAGCATGCCCGTCGCCACCGCATCCCGGCCCAACACCTGGTCGCCGATCACCGGCACCATGGCGCCATAGGGGAAGCCGCAAACATTCATCACACAGGTGATGAACAGGGTGCCCATGATTTTCCGGTTGGTGCGGATATAACGCAGACCCTCGCCAATCTGACCCAGAATGCGGGGCACGGCGGCATCGTGATGGGGGGCGTGGTAATTCGCACCCCAAACCAGGATGAAGCCCGAGCCGAACAGCACCGTACCCAGCACATAGACGCCGGGCAGACCGAATTCGGTCAGTACCAGGCCTCCCAGCACCGGGCCGATCAGGCGCATGCAATGATTGGTGCCGCTGTCCAGGGTCAGGGCCACGCCGGACCCGGTTATGCCAGCTTTGGCCCCGGCGATGATACCCAGCATGGCCCGGCGGACGGGGAATTCCAAGGTACCGTAGATGCCCGATATGAACATCCCCAAGGTTACGTGCCACAGCTCGATCCGGCCGCTAAAGGCGAGCACGGCCAGGACGGCCGAGGTCACGGCCAGCGTGCCCATCCCCGCCAACAGCATCAAACGCCGGTCAAAGCCATCTGCGATGGCACCGGTGAAGGCGCCGAACAACAGCATGGGGATGGTCCGCACCAAGGTCACCAGGGCCACCATCAGGGCCGATTGGGTGAGCTGGAAGGTGAAGACGCCAATGGCCAGCATTTCCAGCCAGCGCATCATCCAGCCCATGGCGCCGGCCACCCAGATGCGGCGGAAGTCCCGATCCCGGATCAGGATCAGCGGCGTGACGGCCGCCGCCGGGGGGTCACGTTCAGACAAAATCCCGGCTAGTCGCCGGCCGCGGCTTCGGCCAGTTGCCGGTCCGCCTCAAGCTGGTAGCGCGGGGTTAGATCGCGGGGTTGGCGGACATCGTCGGCGCCATCGTCGGAGGCTCCCTGCTTCCAGGCATCGCCATCCGGCCAGGTCCGGGCCGATGAGATGATCCGGCCCGGCTCGGACAGGGTTTCAAAGGCGGCACAGGCTTCCCGCGCAATGGCCAACTGCATCGCCGGATCATGCAGCGGCCCGCCGCCGTGGCCCAGGGGAAAGTCCATGAACACCGCCCTGGGCGCCCAGCCGTACTCAAGAATATCCATGGCCGTGCCCACCACCAGGGTGGGGATGCCGCGCTGCTCCAGGTAACGGGCGATCAGACACACGGTCTGATGACATACCGGTCACAACGGCACCAGATAGGCGACATCGACCCCTTCGGCGACAAAGGCTTCGTACATCCGCGGCGCCAGTTCCTCCTCCACCCGGCGCTTGGAATAAACCGCGCCCATGCAGGAAAACACATGCTCCGCCAGACCGCCGATCACCCCTTCGCCCGCCAACCGCCGCAACGGCTCCAGCGGAAAGGCGCAGTTGGCATCGACCCTGGCATCGGGCAGATAGTTTTCCGTCAAATGGGAAAACCGCAGATCTTCAATGGGCGTATTCGACGGGATGGCCCGGTGCGAAGTGTCATCCTTGTAAAAATACGCTTCCTGTCCCGCCACGTAGGTCCCGGCGGTGGACATCATGCCCAAGGTGCATTCCGACAGCGGTTTTTTCAACGCCGTCCAGGGCGGCGCTTCTTCCGCCTTGTGCCAGCCATAGGGGGCATAGCCAAGCTTGCTATACTTCTCCCGTATCGTCCGCATATATTCAACCATAGCCACGGCGCCGCTCCTGTTCTGATTGCTTGCGGCGATACTAAGGCAGTGGCGCGCCGGGCTCAACTTAATCGCTGGCCAGCGCCCGGGCGATAACCAGTTTTTGGATATCGTTGGTACCCTCATAAATACTGTAGACGCGCACGTCGCGGAGGATCTTGGCCACGGGGTAGTCTTCCAGATAGCCGTATCCGCCGAAGGTTTGCAGAGCGTCGGAGGCAACACTTTCGGCCATTTCCGAGGCGAACAGCTTGGCCATGGAGGCCACTTTCAAACTCGGTGCGCCGCTGTCGTGGATCCGGGCGGCGTGCAGGTATAGCTGCCGGGCGGCCTCGATCCGGGTGGCCATGTCAGCCAGGCGGAAGGCCACGGCCTGATGCTCGAATATGGGTTTGCCGAAGGCTTCCCTTTCCTGGGCGTAGGCCAGGGCTGCTTCATGGGCCGCTCGTGCCCCGCCCACGGCCTGGGCAGCGACGGCGATGCGGCCGGCGGACAGATTGGCCAGGGCAATGGCCAGGCCCCGGCCCTCCGCGCCCAGCAAATCCTCTTCCGGCACCACCATGTCCTCGAACGCCAGGGCGCAGGTGTCGTTGCTGCGGTGGCC
>JAPYUH010000044.1:8915-22240 GCA_029936195.1 Alphaproteobacteria bacterium | reverse complement strand
GGATACCGAGGCCGGCGTTTAGGTTTCTAATCATGGGCAAGGTCAACGGGCGCTTTCGGGAGAGCACTTCCGAGACACGGCCTTTCGAGCCGATGAGGGGACCAGATCGGCCTGTTTAAAGCCGGCTTGTTCCATACGGAATTTAATGGCCTCGATGGGGTCTGGCGGGTCAATGGGATGGTGTTTTGCTTCATAGACCTCGACAAGCGTGGCGAGCACGTCCAGGGCGTCACCTTCAGGAGTGCCGGCCTTGGCATCCATAAGGCTTTCAATGGTCTCCAGGGCGGTCTCGTAATCCGCTTCCGTGCGGATGGGCTTTATATCGCAAACCATGATTTATGCCGTCCTCACATCAATCTTGTCGTATTCCCCATGGGTGCCAATGAACTTTATGTAAGCGATGTGGTGGGGTTAGTTGATCCAAACCCCAACCGGTACTCAAATAAAGGGGTCGGTTCTTGTTTCTTGCATACACGCGCCACCCCAAAACCACAAACCCCCGGCCGTTCCGCGCGGCCGGGGGTTTGGTATTTTGGTGGCTCCTCCCAGACTCGAACTGGGGACACCGGGATTATGATTCCCGTGCTCTAACCAACTGAGCTAAGGAGCCGCATGGACTGGACCGAGCTGGGATATAGGGTTCCGGGCGGGCCGCTGTCAAGATGTGTTAGACACACGATCATGGGGCATTTAGATTGGCGGCCATGTCAGAAAATGCAGATCCTATCGCCCGCTTCCAATCCTGGCTGGGGGAGGCGGAAAAGTCCGAACCGAATGATCCAACCGCGATGGCACTGGCCACGGCGGACGGCGACGGCATGCCCAATGTGCGGATGGTGTTGTTGAAGGGCGTGGATGTGCGCGGCTTTGTCTTCTACACCAATTTTGAAAGCGACAAGGGAGAGGAGCTGAACGCCAACCCCCAGGCCGCCATGTGTTTTCATTGGAAAACCCTGCGCCGCCAGGTCCGTGTTCAGGGCGCAATAAAGGTGGTCAGCGAGGGGGAGGCGGATGAGTATTTCGCCACCAGGGCCAAGGACAGCCAGATCGGCGCCTGGGCCTCCCAGCAGTCCCGTCCCCTGGAGGACCGCTTTGCGTTGGAAAAGGCCGTCGCGCGCTATGCCGCCAAGCACGCGCTTGGCACCGTTCCCCGGCCGCCCTATTGGTCCGGCTACCGCCTGGTGCCCCAGCGCCTGGAGTTTTGGACCAACAAGCCGTTCCGCCTGCACGACCGGGAAATTTTTCATCGTGACGGCGATGGAGACGGCTGGTGGACCGAAAAGCTATATCCCTAGAAACATAAAGAAAGACAAATTCATGTCCGCGTTAGCCTACCCCCTGGAAGGCATCACCATCCTTGATTTCGGTCAAATTTATAATGGCCCCTATGCTTCCTTCATGCTGGCCATGGCGGGCGCGCGGGTGATCAAGATCGAACCGCCCCATGGCGAACCACTGCGCCGGCGCACCGCCGCCGACGGCGGCTCGGTCCCCCTGGCCATGCTGAATGCCAACAAGGAAGGCATCACCCTGAACCTGAAGCATGAGCGCGGCAAGGCGCTGTTGCGCAAAATGGTGATGCAGGCAGATGTAGTATTGGAGAATTTTGCCCCCACGGTCATGGACCGCCACGGCGTGGGCGCGGAGGACCTGATGGCTCTCAACCCGGCCCTGATCTACGCCTCGGGCTCCGGCTATGGCAGGGACGGCCCGCGCCGGGACGATCTGGCCATGGATCTGACCGTGCAGGCGGTGGGCGGTGTCATGCATGTCACGGGCTTTCCCGACGGCCCGCCGGTGAAGGCCGGCCCCGCGATTTGCGATTTCATCACCGGCACCCATCTTTACGGCGCGGTCATGACGGCGTTGTTTGAACGCGAGCGGACGGGCAAGGGCCGCCTGGTCGAGGTTTCCATGCTGGATTGCATCTTTCCCACCCTTGCCTCCAACCTGGGCATGTTTTTCGGGCAGAAACAAAAGGGCGGCGAAATTCTCACCCGCACCGGCAACAGACATGGCGGGCTTTCCGTCGCGCCCTATAACGTTTACGCGGCCAAGGACGGCTATGTGGCCATCATCACCGTGCGGGAGGATCATTGGCAAAACCTGTTGGTCGCCATGGGGCGGCAGGATTTGCAGGCTGATGAGCGTTATCTGACCACCGATGCCCGGGTGCTGCATATGGACGAGGTGGACGAGATCGTCGGTGCCTGGGTCGCCACCCTGACCAAGGCGGAGGCCGAGGCCGCGGCGCAAAAACACAAGGTGCCAACGGCGGCCGTGCGGGATTTGGAGGAGGTCGTCAATGATGAGCATTTGCACCAACGGGGCATGCTGCGCTGGATCGACCACCCCGTGGTGGGCCGTATCGCCGCCCCCCACAGTCCCATCCGCATACAGGGCAACGAACCCATGGAGTTGACCTTGAACCCGGAACTGGGCGCCGACAACGACCGGGTTTATGGCGATTGGCTGGGCCTGGACGCGGGTGAAATCGCCAGCCTGCGGGAGGACGGCGCGATCTAGATTTGCTTTAGGCATGTAGAGGCGCACATGATGAAAAAAATTGGCTTCACCCGCCGGGCGCTGGCCCTCGCGGCGCCGGCGTTTCTGCTGCCCGATCTGCTGTCCAGTGCCGCCCTGGCGGTCCTGGCCCCGACGCCGGACACCACCGCCGGTCCTTTTTATCCCCAGCGCCGGCCAACCGATGACGATGCCGATCTGGTCCAAGTCTCCGGCTTCGAGCGGCAGGCGCATGGCGATGTGTTGTATCTTAACGGCCGGGTACTCGATGCCCAGAGCCAGGCCTTGCCCGGCGCCCGGGTCGAGATTTGGCAGTGCGATGCCAACGGTGTCTATCGCCATCCCCGCGACCGCCAGTTCACCATGCGTGACCCCGCCTTCCAGGGTTTTGGCCGCGCCTTGGCGGATCAGTCGGGGCGTTTCGCCTTTCGCACCATCGTGCCGGTGCCCTACACGGGCCGCACGCCCCACATTCACGTCAAGGTGCGTGTTGAGGGCAAGGCCCGATTGACGACGCAATTGTTCATCAAGGGGCATCGCCAGAACGCCATCGATTTTTTGTTCCACAGCCTGTCGTCAAAACAGCGCCGCCGTCTCGAAATGGTCTTGAAACCACGTCGGGAACCGTCGCGGAAGGCCTTCGAAACGGAAATTGATTTGGTATTGGCTGGCTGAAATTTGGCCAGTCAAGGCAAGTCGCTGCGGACGGCTGTTGATAAACGCCAAAATCTTTGTTCGCCTAAAACCGCATTTCGCCGGTAGCGACGTTCGGCCTCGTCGGCGAAATCACAAACGGCGATCCGCATGCCTATTCGGCCGCTTCTTCCTGCTGCACGGCGAAGATGGAGGTGTAGCCTTTCGACCAGTCCGGCGGGTTCAGGCAGGGTTCGGTGTCGAAATGGATCCATTTGGCCCGTTGGCCGCGAATGATCCGGTCCGTGTGCTTGACGCCTGTGACCACGCTGTCGGCCATGATCATGGCGTCGGCGGAGGCATAGGTATGCAGCAGCAAGGGCCGGCCGCGGGTGGAGCTGTTGATCATGGAGCCGTGCAGCATGCGGCAATTGTGAATGGTGATGGACCCCCTGGGTCCCTTCAACCAGACCGCCTTGTCCAAGGACGCGCGGGGCAGATCATCGTCGTCTAGGGCGCCGACCCAATTGCCGTCCTTGCCGTAAAGGTCATAGATCTTACCCTTGTGGCTGCCGGGGATGATGCCCATGGGGCCCATTTCATCATCCACGTCGTCCATGTACAGCCCGATGGTTAGCGGTGAATAATTGGTGTGGGGCCAGAACTGGATGTCCTGGTGCCATTTCACCTCCTCGCCGCCCCCCGACCATTTCATGTTCAGCTTGGAATGATGAAACTTTACGTCCGGGCCCACCAGATCCTCGGCCAGATCCACGATGGGCCCGCGCAGACCAAATTCCTCGAACACCGGGTCCAGTTGCACCGGTTGGGAGATGCGGCGCAGGCGCGGGTTGTCCGCCGTATGGTTTGGTTCCAGATCGAACACCTTATTGGAGGTTCCCAGGCTCCGGCTTTCCGCGATCAGGCGGTCGGTCACCGTCCACAGGCGGTCCAGCCAGTCCGGGCCGATGAAACTTTCAAGCTGCAAATAGCCGTGCTGAAAATAGAACTCCCGCTGTTCCTGGCTCAGGACTTTTGGTGCGTGGGAGAGGATCTGTTCCGGTTTCATCTATATAGCCTCCTATGGGGTAACACCCAGGGCATCTATTGCGCGTTTAGGAATCCCATCATGGCCGCGTTGAAGCCTTCTGCCTGCTCGATGTTGGACAGATGCGCGGCCTCTTCCAGTACCACTAGTTGGGCGTTCGGGATGCGCGCCTGCATGGCCTCGGACGCCGAAACGGGGGTGCCCATGTCTTCGGCGCCGACGATGATCATGGTGGGGGTTATGATGCCGGGCAGTTGCTCGAGATAATCCAGGGTCTTCAGGGCGTGGCAACAGCCCATGTAGCCGGCCGGCGCGGTGGCCAAAAACTGTTTGCGGATAGCATCCACCGATGACGGCTTGCCGGCCAGATAGCCGGCGGTGAACCAACGTTCCATGGTCGGGTCGGCCAGGGGTTCCATGCCTTGCTCCGACACAATTCCGATGCGTTCGTCCCAGCTGGCCCGGCCATCGGGCGGCATATGGGCGGCGGTATCGCACAGGGTCAGGCTATTGAAACGGCCCGCTTCGCGCAGGGCGATGTTTTGGCCAATCATGCCGCCCATGGAAAGGCCCACCCAATGCACCTTGTGCAGGCCCAGGCCATCCATCAGGGCCATGGCGTCGTCGCCCAGCATGTCCAGGGTGTATTTCCCCGCCGGGGCGGCGGTGCCGCCGTGGCCGCGGGTGTCGTAACACAGCACTTGAAATTTCAGGGCCAGGGGCGGCAGTTGCGGTGCCCACATGATCAGGGAGGAAGCCAGCGAATGGCTGACCACCACCGTCGGCGCGCCCTCGGGTCCGAACAGCTCGTATTTGATCGAAATGCCGTTGCCTAGGAATTTCATGGTGCCGATTCCTACTCTCTTTTATTGATCGCTTATGCGATGGGGGGGATGGGATGGGCCTTCATCTCGATCTCGATAAAGACAACCTCCGCCTCGCCCCCATTGATCACATTATGATCGACCCCGGCCGGACGGTAATAAGACTGTCCGCTGGTCAGGGGCGCCCTGGTTTCCGATCCGTCGGGCGCGATGATCAGCAATTCCCCATCCGTCTGGGGCACCACCACATAATCCCATTGATGCACATGGGGCGTCGTTTCGGCCCCCGGCGCAAAGCGGAATTCGGTGACCCGAACCCGGTCGTTGTCTTCTTGTAGCGTTGCAACGGCGGCGGGTCGGGCGGCAGGGCGGGCGGCGGGTTGGTCTGTCATGCTTGGCCTCCATGTTTGAACCCAGGCTAGCACATATTTTCGGGCCTTGTGAGGCCGCCTGCCTTAAGGCAATGTCGGGCCATGAATGATGTAGCAACAGCGTTGGTGACGGGCGGCGATGTGCTGGTCGACACCTTGATCGAACATGGCGTCGATACCACCTTTACCGTTTCGGGCGAGAGTTTTCTGGCCGTGCTGGAGGCTTTGCGCCGGGCCCGCAATCAAATCCGCCTGATCACCACGCGCCACGAAGGCGGCGGCGCCTTCGCGGCCGAAGCTTATGGCAAGCTCAGCGGCCAGCCGGCGGCGCTGTTCGTCTCGCGGGGCCCCGGCGCCACCAACGCGGCCATTGGTGTCCATACGGCGAAGCAGGACAGCACGCCCATGCTGCTGTTCATCGGCCACGTGCGCAGCACCTCCCAAGGCAGGGAGGCGTTTCAGGAAATCGATCAGGCCGCCATGTTCGCGCCCGTCGCCAAGGCCGTGCTGCAGCCCAATAATTCCGAACAGATCGCCGCCGTCACCGCCCGCGCCATTGCCCTTGCAACCGCCGGGCGGCCCGGTCCCGTTGTGGTCATCTTGCCCCGCGACCTGACCGACGGCCCGGTCCGTGACACTACAATTCCCAGCTTCCGGCCGCGCGCCAGGGTGGCGCCCGACCCAACCACCCTGGCCGAGGCGGCGGCAATGATCCAGCGTGCCGAGCGGCCCCTGATCATCGCGGGCGAAATGGTTTCCTTCGATGATGCCCATTACGCCTTGGCCAAATTTGCCGAAGCCGCCGGCGCCGCCGTCATGACCGCCTATCGGCGCCAGGATTGTTTCCCCAATGATCATCCCGCCTATGCCGGCCATCTGGAAATCAACCGTCTGCCCTATCAGCGCCAGGCCCTTGCCGATGCCGACCTGATGATCGCCGTGGGCAGTCGCATGGACGGTATCACGTCCGAGGACGGCGCCCTGCCCCATGCCCATCAGCCCCTGATACAGATTTATCCGGACGGCGACGTCCTGGCGAATTGCCAGCCCTATTTGTCGATCCTGTCGGATGCGAAGGATGCCTGCCTCAACCTGGCGGGGCGTTTGCGGCCCGGCTCAACGGCGTGGCGTGACGGCCTGAACGAAGCCCATGGACAAAGCATCAAACCGGGTGCCGTCAACGTTCACGGGGCGGTGGATCTGGCCAGGATTTCGGCCTCGTTGCATGAACTGGCGCCCGCCGGCACCATCATACTGACCGATGGCGGCAGTTTTGCCCGTTGGGTACATCGCTATCATTCCTTCACGGCGCCCCGCACTCAGGCCGGCCCGGCATCGGGGGCCATGGGCTACGGCGTGCCCGGCGCCATTGGCGCCCGCCTGGCGGTGCCCGGGCTTCCCGCCATCGCCTTTGTCGGTGACGGCGGCTTCATGATGACCGGGCAGGAACTGGTCACGGCGGTGGAACAGAACATCGATCTGGTGGTGGTGGTTTGCGACAACGGCGTTCATGGCTCCATCCTGGAGGGCCAGCGCCAACGGTTTGGCCCCGACCACGCCTACGGTACGGAACTGACCAGTCCCGACTTCGCCGCCCTGGCCCGGGCCTATGGCTGTGCCGCATGGACCGTTGAACGCACGGCGGATTTTGATACTGCCTTGCGGGGCGCCCTGGCCCATTCAGGTCCGGCCCTGATCCACCTGCTGACCGACGACCGGGACATAGCCCCCTTTGACAGGGGCCCCGACGCGGTTTAGTCGCGCGCCAATAGATACTGCCCCAGGAAAAGTGGCGCGGTGAGGGCCAGGATGGCGGCGGACAGGAAGATCGGCGTGGCGGCGGTACCCGAGATATCCGCCGACCAGCCGACCAGGCCGGGCGCCAGACCCATGCCGCCATAGAAGAATGTGTAAAGGATGGCATTGCCCATGGGCCGGTTGGCGGGCGACATGGTCAGAATGGCCCGGCCCATGATAATGCCGGCGGGGGCGGCGGCGAACAGGCCGATCATGGCGCTCAAGATAAATGGCTGATCCACCAGAGGCAGGGCGGCCGCGGCCACGGCCGCGATTGTGCAGCATATGGTCAGGACCAGGCCCGGACGCCCGGTCCGGTCAGCCAGAAATCCGCCCAGGGGCAGGGCCGGCAGGGCGGCCCAACTGGCCAGGGAAATGGCGGCGCCCGCCGTTGCCGCGTCCATGCCGCGCTCGATCAGCATGGCCGGCCCAAACGAGAGATAGGAGAAATAGGAAAGGTTATAAAAGCCCCAGACGACACCGGCATAACAAATCAGTCCCAGCTCCCGCCGTGGCATATGAAAGCCGGTCCCGCCCCGGGACGGGAACTGGCCGCCGGGCGGCGGTTGGTAGCCAAGCCAGACTGCGATCAGGGCCAGAAGGCAACTCAGCGCGGTGATATGCATGACCACCTGCCAGCCCCATTGCGCGGCCATGGGCGCCATGGTGGTCAAGGCAAGGGCAACCCCCACCGGCCAGCCGGATAGCAGAATGGCCATGGCCGTGGTCACCGATTTCTCGTCAAACCATTCCGCCACCATTTTCAGCATGAACAGACTTTGCAACACCGCGCCGACGCCGCCGATCAGCCGGCCAATGGCCAGCATGGCGAAACTGTCGGCCAGCCCGGTGACGACGCCGCCCAGGGCCATGACCGCAACGCCGAACAGCACCATGGTCAGATCCGTATAGCGGCGGCCGTATAGGGCGCCGGGCAGGGATATGAAAATACCCGGCAACATGTAAAGGCCGACCAGGGTACCGATTTGGGCAAAATCCAGCCCCAGGTCGGCGGCCATGAACGGTGTCATGGAGGCAACCGCCTGGAATTGGAATCCCATGACCAGGCGCACGACAAGCAAAAGGGCAAGAATCGCCCAACGATTATTCAACATCTGTATGTTATTGCCGTGGGATTGTTAATTTGCCGTCGATCTTTTGAAGTCGACCTTGACCGTGGGCAGACGCTTGTCCAGCCGTTTCAAAACGTCCTCCGTCACGCTTAGGCGCTGATCGAACACCAACACCGCCTTGCGCGCCAGGGTCAGGGTAATCTTGCGCTCCTTCATTAATTCGGCCAGAACCGTGGCCATTTCCTTGCGCAGGACCCGTGTGGCGGAGGTGAAGGCGCGGTTCAGGATGCCGCGGCGCTGTTCCGCCTTGCGCCGGAAGTCGGACATTCTATTTTCCAACAGCCGGCGTTTTTCATTACTCGCCTCGGGCGAAAGGATGGTGCTTTGTTTGCGCAGTTGCAGTTCCTCGTCCCGGATCTGTTGTCGCTCCGCCGCGATTTCCGCCTCGAAAGCCTTGCGCCGCGCTTCCATGGCCAGGCGAATGCCCTTTGCCGCCGCGGCCCGCCGCAACACTTGTTGAACGTCCAAAACTGCAATCACCGGGTCGTCTATCGACGGCGTTAATTTCGCCGCCGGTGCCTTTGCCTCCGCCGCCATGGCCGTGCCGGACAGACACAACAGCAAGGTCAGGCAAACGCCGCTTAAAAAACGAAGGGTCATGGACAGCTTTTCCTATCATCGACGGCAACAAGTTTAGCCTAAATCGCGCCCGTATGGAATCCGTGATGGTGAAATTCTTCTGTCCCACGAAAATTTGTTTTATACTTAAAACAATATTGTGGATGCCAAGGGATGCCAATCGCGTGAAAGCCAATATCATCGGCGGCGGACCCGCCGGCCTGTATTTTGCCATTCTGGTCAAGAAGCAGCACCCTGACGACCGGATTACGGTCTATGAGCGCAATCGGATCGACGATACCTTTGGCTTCGGCGTGGTGTTTTCCAATGAAACCCTGGGCTTTTTTCGCGATGCCGATGGCGAAAGCTATGACGAGATCATCAACCATTTTGCCTATTGGGACGAGATCGACACGCGTTACGACGGCGCGGTGATCCGCTCTTCCGGCCATGGCTTTTGCGGTATGAGCCGCATGGGCCTGTTGCAAATCCTGCAACGCCGGGCCCAGGATCTTGGCGTCGAGATCCATTACGAGACTGATATCACGGACCTGACCCCGTATTTGGAGGCGGACCTGGTGATCGCCGCCGATGGCGTTAACAGCCTGGTCCGCGACACCTATGCCGCCTCGTTCAAGCCGGCCATCGATTACCGGCCCAACCGGTTTGTCTGGCTGGGAACCAAGGCACCGCTGGAAGCCTTCACCTTTATCTTCAAGGAAGACCGCCACGGCATATGGAACGTACATGCCTATCGTTATCAGGATGATCTGGCCACCTTGATCATCGAAACCACCGAAGACACCTGGGCCGCCGCCGGCATGGACCGGGCCAGCGAGGCGGAAACCGCCGCCTTCATGGCGGAGCTGTTTGCCGACGAGTTAGGGGGCGCGGAGGTTCTGACCAACCGCTCCACCTGGCGGGCCTTTCCCAATATTCATTGCGACAGCTGGGTGCACGAGAATGTGGTGCTGATCGGCGATGCGGCGCACACGGCGCATTTCTCCATCGGCTCGGGCACCAAATTGGCCATGGAAGACGCCATCGCGTTGTTTCAGGCCTGTGAGGCGGACCGCGATGACCTCGCGGGCGCACCGGGTCGTTACGAGGCGGCCCGGCGGGAGGAGGTGGAGCGTATTCAACATGCCGCAAACACGTCCCTGACCTGGTTCGAGACGGTGGCGCGGTTTTGGGGCATGCATCCCATACAGTTCAATTTCTCCATGTTGACCCGGTCAAAACAGATCACCTATGAAAACCTCTCCCTGCGCGATCCGGGCCTGGTCGACGACATGCGGGAATGGTTTGCCGCCCAGGCCGGCGCCCGTCCCGGCACCGTACCCATGTTCACGCCGTTTAAACTGCGCGGCATGGCGTTGGAAAACCGCGTCGTGGTATCCCCCATGTGTCAGTATTCAGCCGTCGACGGCGTGCCCAACGATTGGCACATGGTGCACCTCGGCAGCCGGTGCCTTGGCGGGGCCGGCCTGATCTTTACCGAGATGACGGTTGTGGATGAATTGGGCCGCATCTCCACCGGCTGCACCGGCATCTATACCGAAGTGCAATGCCAAGCTTGGCGCCGCATTGTCGATTTCGTGCACGCCAACAGCCCCGCGAAAATCTGCCTGCAATTGGGCCATGCCGGGCGCAAGGGCTCGACCCAATTGGGTTGGGAAAATCCCGACCACCCCTTGGCAAGCGGTAATTGGCCGATCATGGCGGCCTCACCCCTGCCGTATTTCCCCGACAGCGCCGTGCCGCGCCAGATGGACCGAGGGGACATGGATGACCTGGTCGCGGCCCATGTGCGGGCGGCGGAATACGGCCTGGCGGCCGGTTTCGACATGCTGGAAATCCACATGGCGCACGGCTATTTGCTGGCCGGCTTTATCTCGCCCCTGACCAATCAGCGGGATGACGAATATGGCGGCTCCATTCGGAACCGCATGGCCCTGCCGCTGCGCGTGTTCGACGCCGTGCGCGCCGTCTGGCCGGAAGACCGGCCCATGTCGGTGCGCTTGTCCGCCACGGACTGGCGGATTGGCGGCCTGGATGCCGCCGACCTGGTGGCCGCGGCCGTCATGTTGAAGGACGCCGGGTGCGATCTGATCGATGTCTCCGCCGGCCAGACCGTGCCCGACCAGGAACCGGTCTATGGCCGCATGTTCCAAACGCCATTTTCGGACCAGATCAGGAACGAGGCCCGCATCCCCACCATGGCGGTCGGCAATATCACCAGCGCCGATCAGGTCAATACCATCCTGGCGGCGGGACGCGCCGATTTGGTCGCCCTGGCCCGCCCGCATCTGGCTGATCCGCATTTCACCCTTGATGCCGCCGCCAGATACGATTACACCCGGCAATCGTGGCCGCAACCCTATGCCGCCGCCCAGCCCCAGGCCCATGCGGTGGCCAGCCGGCAACGGGAAGATATCGAGGAGCTGCGCCGCAATGCCCGACCGGCCAAGCCCCGACCCACCGAGCCGTCGGAGCCAACCAATTTGGCCTAGCCGTCGATCACGAACATTTTTTCTTCCGCCAGGGTTATGCGATCGACTGGGATCCGAACAAGCAGAATTATGACGACGTCAAGGGCGCGCAGGTCGGGGCGATCATCTCTTACAATTGTGGAGAGGAATTCCAACGGGCAGAAAAAGATGGCGTCATCCATGTCATGCGTCCTCGCACCTTGAAATCCGCCTTCGCGATGCTGCTCAGGGACAGACTGGATCTGGTTGTTTCAAAGCGGCGGGTTGGCCGGCATGTTCTGTGGGACAATTTCTCCGACCTTGAAATTGACAGCCTCGACAGCCGGCCGGAGAATTTGCGGCAGGCCAGCCACGACTTCCTCTTGATCTCGAAAAAATCTCCCAATGCCGAGGCCATCCTGGATGCCTTTAACCGAGGCCTGGCCAAGATGCGCGTCAACGGCGCCTATAAGCGGTTCATGGACGAATTCGAAGCCGGTTTGCTGGCTCGCTCCCGCTGATATTTGGCATGCGGCGATCATGCATCACCCGGCAGCTCTTCACCCAATTATTCGTCACTAAGTAAATCGTCGAGGCGTTCGCGGGATTCCAGCATTTCGTTGAGCAATTCGTAGACCACCTCGCGGACGGAAATCTCCGCCTCCATTTCGCCGACGATCTGGCCCACGGGATAGGTCAGGAATTCCTTGGCGCGGACCCGCTCCACCCGCGTCCGGCCTTCCTGCCACCACAGATAATTTTGCGTCGGGGCGGGCAGGGTGGCCGGCGCGCCGGGCGCCTCGTAGGCTTCCGAGAATCGGTTGCGCAGGGTGCGGCAGGGCTTGCCGGTCACGGAGGTGGTCAGGATGGCGTCCGTCGCCTCGGCCTCGAACATCTTCTGCTTGATCTCCGGCGTGACCTCGCTCTGGACGGTTTTCAGCCACAACGAGCCGGTCCAAACCCCTTCGCAGCCCAGCACCAGGGCGGCGGCCATCTGGCGGCCCCGTCCGACCCCGCCCGCCCCCAGCACCGGCAGGGGCGCCACCGCATCGACAATGCTGGGCCATAATACCATGGAGGATACCTCGCCCGTGTGCCCGCCCGCCTCGGTCCCCACCGCGACGACGAAATCACAGCCCGCCTGGCGGTGGCGGATGGCATGCTTGGGCTTGCCCGCCAGGGCGCCGACCTTGATGCCGCGGGCGTGCGCCCGCTCCACCAGTTCCACCGGGGGCGAGCCCAAGGCGTTGACGATCAGCTTTATGGGATGCCGCATGGCCGTCTCGACCATGGCCAGGCTTTCACTGGGCGTGAAGTTGATGCCCTTGACGATCTCCCGCTTGATCTGGTCCGCCTCCCCCTCGGGCAGGGGCGGCACGCCGGCCTGGTCCAGCATGTTGCGGACGAAATCCACATGTTCCTTGGGCAGCAATTCGTCGGGATTATACTTTTGCGCGCTGCTGTCATCGAAATTACTGGGCATCAGCACATCAATACCATAGGGCTTGTCGCCAATATGGGCATCAATCCAGTTCAGCTCTTCCTCCACCCGTTCCGGGCTCATGCGCGCCATGCCCAACACGCCCATGCCGCCGGCCTTGGAAACCTCCACCACCACGTCCCGGCAATGGGAAAAGGCAAAAATCGGCACATCGACGCCGAACATCGCGCACATCTTACTTTTCATTGATCTATCCTGGCTTGGTACTAAGTTCTCTACTTATACCAAGCCGCGATGATGGGGAGCGAAAGAAATGCCGATCAAAGTTGTCGATATCAAAGCTGAACTGGCGCCGTTGACGCCCCTGAAAATGCGTGGCGAACAGACCACGGAAGAACAGGCCGCCGCCGCCTTTGCCGAACTGTCTCCGTTTCGGGATGGCGGTATATTTGCCGGTACTTTTCAGGGTGACAGCGGTTGGGAAATTCACCCGAAGGGCGACGAGATTGTGCAAATCCTGGACGGC
>JAPYUH010000044.1:2083-8815 GCA_029936195.1 Alphaproteobacteria bacterium | reverse complement strand
CAGCGGTTGGGAAATTCACCCGAAGGGCGACGAGATTGTGCAAATCCTGGACGGCGCGACCTCCCTGACCATTCTGACCGAGGGGGGCGAGGAAATATTGCAACTCAGCGCGGGTATGTTGGTGGTGGTGCCGCAAAATTGCTGGCACCGTTTCAATGCGCCCGACAGCGTCACCGTGATGACCGCCACGCCGCAGCCGACCGAACACACATTCGCGGACGACCCCCGCACATGATCGTTTCTCGGATAAGAACCAAGGGCCAAGTCAACAATTTACCCGCGGATAATGCTGTTGCCGCGAGACAGAATGTTCATCGACGTATATAAATTTGGTGACAAACTAAGCAGGCAAATCGAAAATACCAAAAAAATGGAATAGGTGACATGGTGGATGCGCAAAAGGGCGCATGTTTTTGCGGCGCGGTGGAATTTGAAGTTTCCGGCGAACCGGCGGCAATGGGCTATTGCCATTGCGAGGACTGTGGCACCTGGGCGGCTTCGCCGATCAATTCGTTCAGCCTGTTTCCTCTCGGCAGCGTCACCGTGACCAAGGGCGAGGATAATATCGGCAGTTATTCCAAAACCGATAATTCGGAGCGGAAGTTCTGCAAGTCCTGCGGCGGCCACCTGTTCAGCGATCATCCGCCCATGGGCCTGGTTGACGTCTATTCCAGCGTCATGCCCGGCTTCAAGCACGAGCCCACCTTGCATGTGTTCTATCACAACAAATCCATATCGGTGAATGATGGCCTGCCCAAGTACAAGGACATGCCGTCCGAATTTGGCGGCTCGGGCGATACCCTGCCGGATTAGCGACGTTTTCACGAATGTCTGGACCAGCCCGCTCCCCCTCCCGGCCACCCATGAATTATTATTCCGTGGGTGGCCGGGAGGGGGAGCGGGCGGCTTGGCATCTCCGTTTTAATCGGAAAAAATTCTAACTATCGGTCGGCTGCGTCCAGGGAATGGCCGTGAAATCGACGCCTTCGTCGTGCAGTTCCTTGGCCTCCGCCGTCGTGGCCTCGCCATAGATGTCGCGCTGTTCGCTCTCGCCATAGTGAATCTTGCGCGCTTCCTCGGCGAATTCGTTGCCCACGTAATCGCAATTATCCTCCACGTGCTGTTTCATCTTGGCCAGCATCACCATGGCCTCCGCCGCCACGGCATTTTCCTTGGCAGCCTTGGCCTGTTTCTTGGATGTGGAGATATTGGGCGCCATCAACGCCTTTTCCACCTTGTCATCGCCACAGGTGGGACACTGCACCTGGCCTCTCTTGCGCAGACCGTCGAACGCCTTTGAATCCTTGAACCAGGCTTCAAAGGTGTGTTTGTTGGCGCAGACTAAATCAAATACCATCATGATGGCCCATAAATGGCATCGAAGCCGCCCGTGAGCAAGCCCGGAATGACCAAAATGCAGGCCACCTCGCCCTGGATCGACCGTTTCGCCCCCTTGCTCACGGGCGGCGAGGTCCTGGATCTGGCCTGCGGCGGCGGACGCCATAGCCATTATTTTCTCGAGCGGGGCCATGGAGTCACGGCGGTGGACCGGGATATCTCGAAGTTGTCGCCACGGGACGGTTTGGAGATCATTCACCATGACCTGGAAGACGGCCGCCCCTGGCCCCTGGCGGGGCGGCGGTTCGCTGCGGTGGTGGTGGTGAACTATCTGCACCGCCCGCTATTCCAGCATTTGGTCGCGGCGGTGGCGCCTGGCGGTATGTTGCTCTACGACACTTTCGCCATGGGCAACGAGGCCTTTGGCCGCCCCTCCAATCCTGATTTCCTGCTCCGGCCGGGCGAATTGACCGCCTGTGTTGCCGGCGCGCTGGAGGTGGTGGACTATTTTCATGGCCGTGTCGAGACGCCGAAACCGGCCATCAAGCAGCAAATCTGCGCCCGCCGGAAATAGAACTCAGATTATTGGCATGCGGTGAATATATGTTGGGAGCAGGTTTGACCTTGGTTTATCACACCAAATGGCCCAAAACGCTTGGCGGGCCGAAGCTACATTTCGCTCTTTTTTGCGCCTTTTTCTACCAACTGATAGACCCACATGATTGCAAGGCCTTCGCCGGTATTGGTTACCGTGTGGCGATGCCCCTTGGGTGGAGACCACAAAGAGCCAACAGTGAACACATCGGTGATCTTGGTCGTGTGGTTGATGTGCGTCAATTGTCCTTGGAATAACCTGCAGTATTCCTCATGGACGATTTCAATATTGTCCATTTTCCCACCGGGTTGAAAAACAACCTTCACGTAACGCACCATTTCCAAATTGGGCAACTGGCTGGAATATTCAGCGATCACGGCCGGCTTGAAACCATCCGCCATTGCCGTATTCATGGTCAAGGCTATTGATGCGGCCGCCAATAAACCTGTCACAATACTGTTAAATCCAAAACGCAAATTCGCCTCCTATGAGTGACGGTATTTTTATCTTCACAATGACGGAAACACAAATTTGCGCCGAATAATCATTGTTACATCAATGATCGCGAATAGTGCAAGTCACCGGCAAACCCAGATGATCTTTGCAGACCGAAGAATTCTGCCCAAAACCGCCCAAATCGAAGACAAGCCAACCGAAAACGGCAACCGCAATCAAACCAACCGCAATTGATCCGCTTATCATTCGAAACCGATTGCCGCTAGATTTGCGGGCAATGAGGCCGTCGCCTTCCCGGGCCTGGGACCCGGTATGAACGCGATAGGCGTGGACGGTTTCCGAGATGTTTTTGAGCTGGCGATGGCCTTGGTCTTTATAATAAAGGTCCAGGTTGCTGCGTATTTGTTCATGGAAAACTTCCGATTTCCAGACGCTCCCCGTTTCCGCCATCTCCTGCAAACTTGCCGCAATATTGACGCCATTGCCAAAGATGTCTCCGCCCTCGACGACGATATCGCCCAGGTGAACGCCAATACGAAAACGAATGGCCTAATCACCCACAACACCGGCATTGCGGACCTCCATGCCGTCTTGAACTTCAACACAACAGTGTACCGCCGCAAGGACCGAGGGAAACTCCAGCAACAGGCCGTCGCCCATGGTTTTGACAATTCGCCCGCCATGTTCGGCAATCAAGGGATCGATCAACTCGGCCCGATGGGCCCGCAATGACGCCAAAGTGCCAGCCTCGTCCACATTCATTAGTCGCGAAAAGCCGGCAACATCAGCGGAAACAATGGCCGCCAGACGCCGTTCCGCGCGCTCGGCACCTCCGTTGGATGAATTGGTTTGATTGGGACGTCTGGAAAGCGTGTCTGTTGGCGGCCCTTCGACAATAGTTTCATTGGGGGTTTCATCGGGGGGGTCGTCGGGATACCGCGGACTTTTTGTATCCTCGAGCACCGTCTCCATCGCTTTCGGCGTTGATTTATTCTCCAAACGATCTTGGCGAATGCGATCCGCCAGGGCCTCGGTTTCCGCCTCTGGCGGAACGCCCAAATCGCGCTCCAGCAGGTCGCGGCATAGTTCAAATTGATGCAGCGCCGAATTTCGCTGACCGACCCGCACATACAGGTCCATAAGGTCCCTGTGGATACTTTCCTGCAAGGGATCGAGGTTTAGCAGGCGTTGCGCGCAAAGAATCGCATCTTCGTGCGCCTCTTTGGTGGTTTTGAGTTTCAAAAGCTGCGCCAGAACACGGATGCCGGCCTGTCGATACTCCCGCCGCGCTCCTTCCAACCATTCGTCGAACACAGGGTCGGGCAAGGTAAACCCTTCAAGCAGGTCTCCTCGGTAAAGTGCGGCCGCCGTTTCCAGTTCCAAGTCATTTCCGTTGGTATGCAATTGTGTGAACGCGAACGCATCGACATCAATGGCCGATAGGTCGAGATAGATATCATCCTTTTCGACAATCAACGGCGAAGGCTCGACCGGCTCCAACGCTTTTCTCAGTACCGTGAGGGTTTGCCGCAGGCTCCCGTATGCCTGTTTATCGCCGCGATCACTCCAAAGCAGATTGGCAAGCGTCTCTCGCGAAGTGGTTTTTCCCGACTGCACGGCAAGATAGGCCAGGAGCGCCTGCGCTTTTCGAATAGAGATTTTGATCCTGGGAACGGAGTCCCATCGAATCTCACACCCACCCAACAATCTGAAATGAAGAAGCGGCATTTATTGCCCTTATTTGCCCACTTTGAATTCCAGAAAACAATAATAGACGAATAAATCACGGCCAACACCGCAATTTCGCGGTCCATATAACGCGCCGCAAACGAGGAAATGACGGACCCACCCTAAATTCATAACTCGGATAACGGCCCAGGCATCAAAATCGCGAATAGTTTGGAAAGCAATGATCTTGGAGAATTTCTTCAATAAAGGAAAAGCATCATGGATAAGCAGACAGCGAATGGCGAAAAAATGACCCAACGTTCAAAATTGTCCGCCACGAGAATGGCTTTGACGATTGTTACGGTCATGGCGTGTGGTGCGTTTACCGCGCCGGCATCAGCCCAAAATTTACGCCAGTATCTGGCAAGTGACGGGGAAATGACGATCTTTGCAGCCGCTGTCGAGAAATCCGGTCTCTTCAGTCTGATAGGCAAGGGCAAATCCAAAACAATATTCGTACCGTCGAATGCGGCGCTCAAAAACGAAGGCATGGCATTTCTGCTGGAAGACGTACTGTTGGCGGCGGAAAACAGATCGCGGTTGGTTCATTTACTATCCAGTCATGTGATTCCAAATGCCCGGCTTGAGCCGTCTGCGATCGATGGCCAAATCGAACACAAAACGCTTTCCGGACAGCCATTGACCATCGTTCGACATGGGTCATCCCTCAGGGTTAACCCGACATCTATTGTAACGCGCCGAATTGCGCTGGAAGACGGTGTTATTCTTGTCGTGGACCGGCTCTTGTGGCCGGATTGGCGAAGCTGGCCTCAAGATCAGACCTTGGCGGCAAAATAACGGTATTGATATTACAATGCATCCGACAGAGGTCTCTCCCCACTGCCGCGGGGAAGAGGCATTTGCTGGCTTTTATGAGGCGCCCAGCCGGACAGGGTGATGATTTGAAAGGTCGCGGGGATGCGGCCTTCCTCGTCGCCATGTTCGTGGTGGTAATGGCGGGCGGCGGCTTCGATCACCGCGCGGGCGGTAAAGTTGCGGGAGCGTTCCGCAACGGCATTGCTTTCGCCCATGCCGCGCAGTTCCGTCATCATGGCGAAGGGGTCGGCGTAGGACAGCACGATCCGGTCGGTATCCACCACGGGCAGGGCAAAGTCCGCGCGCTGCAGCAGGCTGCCGGCGTCACGGGCGTCCATGAAGGGGGAGACCCGGGGCGAGGCGCCGCCCCGAACCTCTATCTCCGCCGCCAGCAAGGCCTGGCGCAACTCGTCCAGGCTGCCCGCACCCAGGACCGCGCAGAGGAATAGCCCGTTGGGTTTCAGGGCCCGGCGGATCTGGCTGAAGGTCCCCGGCAGATCATTGACCCAATGCAGGGACAGCACGGAGGCGACCAGATCAAATTGTCCATCGGCAAAGGGCAGCGCCTCTTCATCGGCGACCAGGCGCGGACCCGACACGCCGGCCACCATGTTGCCGGATAAATCACATTGTACCATTTCCTTGATGCCGCCGCGGCCCGCCAACACGCTGGCCAATTGCCCGCCATGACAGCCAAGGTCCAGGGCCAGGGGGAAATCACGTTTGATGTCGGGCAGGCAATCGGCCAGACGGTCGGCGACCTCGCGCAGCAGAAAATCATGGCTGCCCAAACGACCCGCCGCCCGGTCGCGGTGCCGGCGCACCGCCCGTCGGTCAAATATCTCGGATGGGCCCCGCAAGATGTCAGACCGCCGCCGCGCCGCCATCCACGGGCAGGATTACGCCGGTGATCCAGCGCGCCTCGTCCGAGACCAAAAACAGCGCGGCGCGGGCCACTTCAATAGGTTCGCCATAACCCAAGGGCGTGGCCCGGGCCAGGGGATCGGCGGCGACATCGCCCATCATGGACCGGACCCGTTCGCTGGCCACGACCCCCGGCGCAACGGCGTTGACCCGTATTTTATGTTCGGCCAATTCCTGGGCCAGGGCTTTGGTCAGGGTCGAAACGCCGCCCTTGGCCGCCGTGTAGGCATCGGCGCCCTGGGTCGCCTTCATGGCGCGGATCGAGGTGGTGTTCAAAATAGCGCCGCCGCCCCGTTCGATCAGATGGGGAATGGCGAAGCGGCAGGTCAAAAAACTGCCATATAGATCCACGCCCATGGTGCGCCAGAACTCCGGCAGGGGTATCTCGGTGACCTTGCCGTCGTTGGGCGTGGCGCCGCCGGCATTGTTGTAAACGATATCCAGGGCGCCGAAGGTGGCGATACATTGAGCCACCGCGGCCGCGACCTGATCGGCCTCGGACACATCCACCGGGACGAACAGGGCCCGGCCGCCCTGGCTTTCGATCTCGGCAACCACGTCGGAACCCGCCTCCACATTGACCTCGGCCACCACAACGGCGGCGCCTTCCTCGGCGAACAGCAGGGCGGCGGCGCGGCCAATGCCCGCGCCCGCCCCGGTGATCAGCGCGACCTTGTCTTCCAGACGTGCCATAGTGTTGACCTTCCCCATCTTCACCGTACGATATTGGGAGCATTACAGGGCGATGGCGGAAATGCCAACCGACAATATGGCGCGCAAATTGGGGCGCAATTGGGAGCATGGATGTGCCGGGCTAAAACGCGGCGGCGGTCTGCTGCTGGATGCCCTGCTGCCGCCGCAATGTCTGTGTTGCG
>JAPYUH010000044.1:0-1983 GCA_029936195.1 Alphaproteobacteria bacterium | reverse complement strand
CGCGGCGGCGGTCTGCTGCTGGATGCCCTGCTGCCGCCGCAATGTCTGTGTTGCGGGGAAATGGTGGACCGCCAGGGTAATCTGTGCGCGCGCTGTTGGTCGTCCATGCGATTTCTGCAACAGCCCTGCTGCCGGGCTTGCGGCTTTCCCTTTCCCCATTCTGAGGTCGGGGGCGGCGACGGGAACATGGGCGGAGATGGCGACGGGGTTGCGGTTGGGGACGCGGATTTGCTGTGCCCCGCCTGCGCCCGGCGGCGGCCGGATTTCGATCGGGCCCGCGCGGTGCTGGCCTATGATGATCACAGCCGGGCCCTGCTGCTAAGGCTGAAACATGGCGACCGTCTGGACGGGGTGCCGGCGTTCGGGCAATGGCTGGCCCGGGCCGGGGCCGCCTTTTGGGCGCAAGCGGATTTACTGCTGCCCGTGCCCTTGCACCGTTGGCGCCTGATCGCGCGGCGTTATAATCAGGCGGCCTTGCTGGCGGACGCTCTGGCGCGCCAATGCGGGGTGCCCAGCGAACCCGGTCTGCTGCACCGCGCCAGGGCCACGCCCAGCCAAGGCGGGCGCAGCCGGGCGGGCCGATATCGCAATGTACGGGGCGCATTCTCGGTCAGGGCCACGGATAGGGCTCGACTCAAGGGCGCGCACGTGGTTTTGATTGATGATGTCTACACCACGGGCGCTACGGTGTCGGCTTGTGCCAGGGTATTGCGGCGCCACGGCGCCGGGCGGATTGACGTGCTGACCCTGGCCAGGGTGCTTTGACGGATTGTTTTGACGAAGCACCTTGACAGAGCGCCAGAATGGCAAACGAAGGATGCGGAATGCCAGAGATTACGATTTATACCACGGGCTTCTGCCCGTTCTGCTATCACGCCAAGAAGCTGTTGGACAGCAAGGGCGCGCGCTATGACGAGATTGATGTCAACAGGATCCCCGGTGCCCGCCAGGAAATGATGCAACGCTCCCAGGGCGGCCGAACGGTGCCGCAAATCTTTATCGGCGATCGCCATGTCGGCGGTTGCGACGAACTCTATGCCCTGGAACAGCAGCAACAATTGGACCCGCTTCTCAAGCCCCAAGGATAACGCCATGACGAATTTCAAAGCCGCCTGTGTGCAGATCAACGCCAGCAACGATTTAGCGGAAAACATTACCTCCCTGGGTGCGATGATCCGTCAGGCACGCGACCAAGGCGCCGATTTCATTACCACGCCGGAATGCGCCGCCATGATCGAAGTGGGCCGGGACAATATCCGCGCCAAGGCCTACCTGGAGGCGGATCATCCGGCGTTGGCGGCCTTCCGGGAATGGGCGGTGGAAACCGGCGCCTGGCTGTTGGCGGGGTCCCTCTCGGTCCTGGTGGAGGGTGAGGAGCGCCTTGCCAACCGGCAATACCTGATCGATCCGGCGGGTAATATTGCCGCAAAGTATGACAAGATCCACATGTTCGACGTGGACCTGCCGAACGGCAAAAGCTTGCGGGAATCCAATAACTACCGCCCCGGCGCCGAGGCCATCGTAACGCCCTTGCCCTGGTGCCGGCTGGGTTTGAGCATCTGTTACGATCTACGATTTCCCCATCTGTACCGGGACCTGGCCAAGGCCGGGGCGGATGTTTTGGTGATTCCGTCGGCCTTCATGCAGGTCACGGGCGAGGCCCATTGGCATGTTCTGATGCGGGCCCGGGCCATCGAAACCGGCTGTTTCGTTATCGCCGCGGCTCAATGCGGCGAGCACGTGGCGGGCCGGCTCAGCTATGGCCATTCCCTGATTGTCGCCCCGTGGGGCGAGGTGCTTTCCGATGGCGGCACGGGCGAGGGCGTCAGCCTGGCGGAGATCGATCTGGCGGCGGTGGGCAAGGCACGCGGGCATATTCCGGCGCTGCGGCATGATAGGGACTATGAGTTCAAATTCTCGGAACCGGACGTTTCGACGGCGGCCGAGTAAATATGTGGATTTACTCCGACCCGTTATCGGGAC
>JAPYUH010000043.1 GCA_029936195.1 Alphaproteobacteria bacterium | reverse complement strand
GCCGCCTGGCTGGCGTTCCTGATCAACTTGTTCGGGCTGATCATGGGCTGCATCGGCATTGTCGTGACGACGGCGGCCCTGGCCGCACAATAGCTATAACTATCAGGCGGGCGAAGTCGGGGGCGGCAACCGCAAAAATCCTCATAAGGGTGATTTAACCGGCGCCGGAAAAATGCTATGGGGCGTAACGCGCAGTGAATCAATTTGTGAACGTAGCAGTTGGAGCAAAAAGAATGACGGATCGTATTCAAAGGGGTGGGCTTCAAGTCGCCGCAGTATTGGACGACCTCGCCACCAATCGGATCCTGCCGGGAACCGGGGTGGATACGGATCATTTTTGGCAATCATTTGAAGCCATCGTGAACGATCTGGCACCGGTGAACAGAGCGCTGCTTGCGGAACGCGAAGAGCTGCAGGCGAAAATCGACGCGTGGCACCTTGAACGTCCTGGCCAGCACATCGACGGGGCGGAATACCGCGCGTTCCTGACCGAGATCGGATATCTGGTCCCCGAAGGCGGCGATCTTGCCATTACCACGACCAATGTGGATGACGAAGTGGCCGCCATGGCCGGGCCGCAATTGGTCGTGCCGGTGATGAACGCGCGCTTTGCCCTGAACGCCGCCAATGCGCGCTGGGGCAGCCTGTATGACGCCCTTTATGGTACCGACGTGATTTCCGATGACGGCGGCTGCGCGGCTGGCGATGGCTATAACCCGAAACGCGGCGGTCTGGTCATCGCGGCGGCCGCAAAATTCCTGGATGAAAACGTACCGTTGACCGCAGGCTCCCATGCCTCGGTGACGGCCTATGGCTTGGAAGATGACAACGGTCAAAAGATCCTGACGGCGGCGCTGTCCAACGGCACCTCCACCCACCTTGCCGATCGGGACCAGTTCGCGGGCTATCTCGGCGAGGATACCTTGACCAATGTCCTGCTGCGCCATAATGGCCTGCATGTTGATATCCAGATTGACCGGAACCATCCCATTGGCAAGGACAATCCATCCGGGGTCAAGGACGTGGTGTTGGAATCCGCCCTGACCACTATCCAGGACTGCGAAGATTCCATCGCCGCCGTCGACGCGGCGGACAAGGCCGTCGTCTACGGCAACTGGCTGGGGCTGATGAAGGGCGATTTGGTCGACAGCTTTGAAAAAGGCGGCGGGATCGTGGAACGCCGGCTGAACCCGGACCGGGTGTTCCGGTCGGCGGGAGGCGGCGATGTCACGCTGCACGGGCGCAGCCTGCTGTTGGTGCGCAATGTCGGCCATTTGATGACCAACGACGCCATTCTGGATCGGGACGGCGCGGAGGTGCCGGAAGGGATCATGGATGCCATGTTCACGGCCGCCTGCGCCCTGCATGATATCAAGGGCCTGGGCAAACACCGCAACAGCCGTACGGGCAGCATGTATGTGGTCAAGCCGAAAATGCACGGCCCAGAGGAAGCCGCCTTCACCAATCAGCTGTTCGACCGCGTAGAAGCTGCCCTGGGCATGGCGCCCAACACCATGAAGGTGGGTGTCATGGATGAAGAGCGGCGCACCACCGTGAACCTGAAGGCATGCATCCGCGCCGTCTCCGAACGGCTGATGTTCATCAACACGGGCTTCCTTGACCGCACGGGGGATGAAATTCACACCTCCATGCTGGCCGGGCCCTTCCTGCGCAAGGCGCAGATCAAGGAACAACCGTGGATCACGGCGTACGAGGATTGGAATGTGGACATCGGCCTGGAAAGCGGCCTGAAGGGCAAGGCGCAGATCGGCAAGGGCATGTGGGCCATGCCCGACGAGATGGAACAAATGATGGCGGCCAAGATCGGCCATCCCAGTGCCGGCGCAAACACCGCCTGGGTGCCCTCCCCCACCGCCGCAACCCTGCATGCCATCCATTACCACCAGGTCTCGGTCCCCGCCCGCCAGGATGAACTGGCCGCGCGGACCCGTGCGGACCTGGGCGATATTCTGACCGTGCCCCTGTCGCGGGGGGAAAACCTCTCGGCCGACGAGGTGCAGGCGGAGTTGGACAACAACACCCAGGGTATCCTGGGCTATGTGGTGCGCTGGATCGACCAGGGCGTCGGGTGTTCAAAGGTACCGGACATCAACGACATCGGCCTGATGGAGGACCGCGCCACATTGCGCATCTCCAGCCAGCACATCGCCAACTGGCTGCATCACGGTGTTTGCAACGAAGCCCAGGTCGTGGAAACCATGCAGCGCATGGCCGCCGTGGTTGACCGCCAGAATGCCGACGATGGGTTATACCGCGACATGGCGCCGAACTTCGACGACAGCGTCGCCTTCCAGGCAGCCTGCGATCTGGTCTTCAAGGGCAAGGAACAGCCCAGCGGCTACACCGAACCGATCCTGCATGCCCGCCGCCGGGAGGCCAAGGCCAAATACACCAACGCCTGATACCGCTTCTATTTCGCCTCGCCGGGGGCCGGCAATAGGTTCAGGTGGCGGAACAAGCCTACGAAGCGGGCCATCTGGTCCCGCTGGTAGGCGGGCACGTCCATGGCCTCGAAATCATAGAAGCCCTTGCCGTCGCGCAGGCCGTTGCGGCCCTGCTCCATATTGTCGATAACGTTCCGCGGCGATTGATAACGGTCCGAACCAAGGTTCGCCGACAGATAGCGGGAAGCATGATAGAGGATATCGCCCCCGCCCACGTCGATGAATTCCAGCAGGCCCATGGTGGCATAGCGGGGGCCAAAGCCGGTACGGATGGCCTTGTCGATATCCTCGGCGCTGGCCACGCCCTCCTCGACCATCCGCGCGGCCTCGTTCATGGCCACGGACTGGATACGGGGGATAATGTAGCCGGGCGTCGGCGCACAGACCACGGGCACCTTGCCGACCCGTTCCAGGATTTCCGTGACCGTGTTCAAGACGCCCTCGTCCGTGGCGGCACCGGGGCTGACTTCAACCAAGGGGATCAAATAGGCCGGGTTCAGCCAATGGGCGTTCAGGAAACGGGATGGCCGGGTGACGAAGGCGGCCAGCTGGTCCACGGGCAGTGTCGAGGTGGTAGAGGCGATGATCGCATCCGCTCCCGCCGCCTGGGACAAGGCCCGAAACGCCAATTCCTTGGCTTCCATGGTTTCCGTGACGCCCTCGAATATCAGGTCCGCATCGGCCAGATCTTCAAGCTTGGCGGTGAAGTGGATACGAGCCAGCATATCCGGGATCAAGGCGCCGTCAAAGGCACCGAATTCCGCCAGGGCCGTCAAGTTGCCTTCGATTTCTCCACGGGCATCCGCCAACAATTTGGCATGCCCCGCATCATCACGGGGCTTCGCATCGACCAGGGTGACGCGATAACCGGCGTAGGCGAAGACATGGGCTATGCCCCGGCCCATGCGCCCGGCGCCGATGCCGGCAACGTGCCTGATGGCCTCCGCTTTCATGGGGTCTCGCCCTCGCGCAGCATGGTTTGCAGATCGGCGGCACTGTAGCCGGCCAGACCCAAGGTTTCCCAGGTCCGCGGGCCGAGGCGGAAATCCTCGCCGCAAATGGCGGACCCCATGGCCAGCAGGCCGGTGGCGACGGGACAGGGCACACCGGCCCAGGCGGCGATGGAGACCAGCAGCGCCAGTCCCAAGGCGACATCCTCGCGCATGTAACGGTGCCGGAGCAGTTCGATATGTTCCCGCCAGTCGCCTGAATCCGTCAGCATCTCGTGTGCCGCGTTGCCGTACATCCATTCGGGCCGGCTATCGTCGTAATGATCCGCCAGGGGAAAATGCGGCGCGCGGTAGCCCAAGGCTTCACGGATCGCAATGCGTTCCCCATCCAGGGCATCGGTGACGGCGCGGATGGCCGGCTGGGTGCCTTCGTTGTGGATATCCCAACGATCGAAATGCTGCATGGGCCCGGCGTTCATGAGAATTAGCGGCGGATGGATGATGGGCCCGGCGTTCATCAAGGCCGCATCGAGCACATCCGACAACGGTTCGATGGCGGGAAATGCGGCACTGGCAATGGCCAGGGCATGTTCCGACAGACGGGCGGGATAAACGCCGCTGGGCAGCCGCGTGGTCCGGGCGGAAATGGCGACCGCGTCATCCGACCGCATGCGGGCCAGATAAGGCAGGGTACCGGCTTCAACATAGGCCAGTTCGGCCCGGTTCCCGGCACGGCGCACGATACGGCTCATGGTGACGGCGCCCAGGGTGCCTGGCGGGATGAAGATCACCTGGCCGTCCGTCAAATGGGGCGCCATAGCCCCGGCAACGGCATCCTGGGCCGTCGCGGGCAAGGGCGAGAGTATCAGTTCGGTGTCATCCAGGGCCTGCCCGATATCCGTGGTTACACAATGCAGGGGTATATGACCCTCTCCCGTACTGTCGATCAGTCGAATGCCGCCCGCTGCCTTGATGGCGGCCAGGGCCTGTCCGTCCCGGCGCCACAGGCTGATACGGTGGCCCTGTTCCGCTAAATCCGCCGCCGCCGCATGGCAACCGTGGCCACCACCAATTACCGAAATTTTCATGGTCGCGTCCAATGCTGCAATTGTGGGCCATAGGCAAACAGCGCCGGCGTGCCGCCCGTGTGGATGAACAACACCTTGGAACCCGGCGCGATAGTCTGATCGGCCGCCAGCGCCATCAGACCGGCCATGACCTTGCCGGTGTAGGGCGGGTCCAGAAACAGCCCTTCGCAACGGGCCGCCAAGACGATCGCATCCGCCGTGGCCGGGTTCAATTGGCCATAGCCCGGCGCCAGCACCCCGTCGAAAACCTTGATGTCGGTATCGGCCACCACTTCGCCCACGCCCAGCATTTCGGATATGTCGCGGCAATGATTGGCAATGCGTTGAAACTGCGCCTCGGCATTGCGGCGGACACAAATGCCCTGCACCGCCATTTCCTGGCCCATGGCGCGCAGGCCGAACAGCAAGCCGGCATGGGTGAAGCCACTACCCGACGCGATGACGACCGTATCGATCTTTGTGTCGCTGGCCTGCAACTGGGCAACTATTTCCGCCGCGGCAAGCACATAGCCCAGGGCGCCAAGGGGGGGATGGCCGGGCGCCAGGGGGACTATGTAGGGGCGTTTGCCCTCATCCCGCAGTTTATCGGCAATGGCCCGCACGGCGGCATCCGCGCCCGCCTCGTCCTCACCGTCGGGATAGGAATATCGATGCGCGCCAAGAATATCATTCAACAGGATATTGCCCGATTGGTGATACAACTCGTCCATGTCGGGCACGCGCTCTTCCGATTGGATGTGTATCTCCAGCCCCAGGCGGGCAGCAGCGGCGGCGGCGACGCGGACATAGTTGGATTGCACGGCGCCGGTAATTACGATGGTATCGGCGCCTTCTTCCCGCGCCGCGCCAAAATAGAACTCCAACTGCCGCGTCTTGTTGCCGCCGAATGCCAGTCCGGTCAGGTCATCGCGTTTTATGAATAACTCCAAGCCAAATTCGGCGGAAAGCCTTGGCGCAGGCTCGATCGCCGTGGGTAGGATGGATAGAGGTACGCGGGGATAGGCGGCCAGGCGGCCAAATTTCGTCGTCATGTCGTCGCCATCTTCCGCAAATTCAAAACTTGATCCAGGACGCCGGATCACAAGGGTGGAGAATAGCCCGCAATGTAGAGCTTGTCTTGACACATATCCACGCCACCCATCGAAGATGGATGACAATCCAATTCTGGAGCGGTTCCGGGGCGGTTCTAGGGCGGGCCGGCGATCTCCATCGAGATCCGATCCAACAAGGACCGCTCGTCCCGGCAGTCGCCCGCCCTAACTCAGGTTGTATTTCACGGCCGACGGCACAAAATCTCGATGGCGCGGGTCCGCCCTTCCTCGAGGTTGCGGGCGGTATTGCGGCCTTTCTCCCCGGCGCCGTCTCCCATCAGAATAAAAGCACCAAGTTTTGGCGGCCCATCGCGCGCCACAAGCTCTTTTTGTTCCTGACGGAACCGACGCACCGCCGCAATGTTATCTTGGACCGAAACAATGTCAAAGCCCGCCCCTTCCAGGGCGGCGACCGTATCGGCCTCGGTCAACAGATAAGAATGCACCCCGTCCGATGACCAGGGCGTGGGATAGATCACCTCGCCACCATCACCAAGTGCCAGTTCGGAAAGCGCAAAGACACCACCGGGGCACAGAACGCGATAGGCTTCACCGAACATGGCGGCCTTGTCCGCAATATTCATGGAAACGTTTTGCGAATAGGCGGCCTGAAAGCGGCCGTCATCGAACGGCAGGTTGGTGGCGCTGGCCTGTTCGAACCGGACCTGGCCCGATAGACCGACCGCCTGCGTTAGACGCTCCGCCACGGCGCAAAATTCTGCAGTCAGGTCGATGCCGACGACCTGGCAGTCATATGTCCGGGCCACGAACCTGGCCGGACCACCAACGCCGCTGCCGATATCCAGAACCTCGTCACCCTTGGACAACTCCAAGGTTGCCACCATCTCCGCCGTGGCCGCCACGCCCCGGCCATGGAAATGATCCAACGGGTCCAGATCCTCCGGACGCAGATTTCCAACGTCCTTGCCCGCCGATGCAAGGGCATCGAGGATGATCAGATACAGATTGCCCCGGCTGTAATGGCCTTCGACATCATTACTGGTCATGCGTAATTTTCCATTCGTTGGCGCATTGGCGTCATTGCAGCTATTCTGGCGAAATATTTTATTGGAGATCAAGATGCAGGTTAAGGACAAAATCGTCGTCGTCACGGGCGGGGCCAGCGGCATCGGCCGGGAGCTAGCCCGCCGCTTCACCGCCGAAGGCGCGGCGATGGTCGTGGTGGCCGACATGAACGAAAACGGTGTCAGGTCAGTCGCGGAGGAAATCGGTGGTCTGGCAATGGCGGCCAACGTCGCGGTGGAGGACGACATCAAGGCCCTGGTGAAATTCACCGAGGATCAGGCCGGGCCCATTGATCTGTTTTGCTCCAACGCGGGGATCGCAGTGCATGGTGATCTGGAAAACAGCAACGAGGAATGGCAACGGGTCTGGGACGTGAACCTGATGTCCCATGTCTATGCCGCCCGCGCCGTGGTGCCGGGCATGATCGAACGCGGCGGCGGCTATCTGTTGAACACCGCATCTGCCGCCGGTTTGTTAAGCCAGATCGGCTCCTCCACCTATTCCGCCACCAAGCACGCCGCCGTGGGTTTCGCCGAATGGCTGTCCATCACCTACGGCAAGCGGGGCATCAAGGTTTCCGTGCTGTGCCCCCAGGCCGTGCGCACGGCCATGACCGCCGGCCTGGACAACGGCGGTGTCGCGGGCGTCGACGGCATGATGGAGCCGGCCGAACTGGCCGAAGCCGTCATCCAGACCTTGGCCGAGGAACGTTTCCTCTGCCTGCCCCACCCGCAGGTTCTGGAATATATGCAGCGCAAAACCGGTGATTATGACCGCTGGCTGAACGGCATGCGGCGTCTGCACGAACACTACGGTTAGGGGGTATAACGCCGGCATCGCCCGCGCGCCCACCCGGTCATCCATCAATCATCATTCCGTGGGTGGCCGGGTGGGGGCGCGGGCAGGCGATGTTATCAGGATGCCTTAAAAGCCTTCGACCCGTTCCAGCCCGGCCGGCGCCTCGCCCCGTTCGACGCTTTGTACCGCCTTGATTAGGCCGGCGTTGGCGGGGGCTTCCATGCCCATCTCCTTCGCCCGCTGAACCACAAGACCGTTGAGGAACTCGATCTCCGTGCGCCGGCCCTTGATCATGTCCTGTCCCATGGAGGGTCGCGCGGTGTCGCTCATCTTCTCCGCCTGGGTCAGCATGCGCGCCTCCATCTCGTCCAGCACGGGGGTGTCATTGGCGCCGGAGGTCAGCTCATGGGCCGCGGCAACCCATTGTTCGGGGTCAAGGCCGGATATCTTCTCCAGCGACAGCCCCTGTAGCTGCCCCGCACGCACCGCCTCGCCCGCCAGGCGGATGGATAGGCGGCGGGCGGTTTCATTTTGGGTAAACTGTTTGTTGGACATTCCCGTCGCCGCCGATAGACCGTTGCCCATGGCGTTCTGCACCAGCTTGGACCAGCGCTCCCCCCACAAATTCGTGGTCACCTTGACACTGTCAATATCGGCCAGCATATCGTGGATGCGTTGCACCCGCGCCGACGGGCGGCCATGGGGCTCGCCAACACGGAACACCGTATAGTTTTCCCCGCCCTTGGTCACCGATCGGCGCACGAAGCCCGGTTCCACCAGTTCCACGACAATCTTCGAGGCGATGCAGCCGATCACCTTGTTCCAACCGATCACCGCCGCGATGGCGTCTTCGTTGATACCGTTCTGCAACGAAACCATGAAGCCGTCGGGGGCGAGATAGTTTTTCGCCAACGCCGCGGCCCAGGGCGTGTCATAGGACTTAACGCAGATGAAGGCGATATCCGCCGGTTTTTCCTTGGCCAGGCTTTGCAGATCAGTGAAATGCATGGCCCGTGGCTTACTTTCGAAACATTCCGCCTCCGTCATGCCTTCCAGGCGCAGGCCATCGGCCTGCATCTTTTCCACATGGGCCGGCCAGGGATCGGCCAAAATAACGTCGTGCCCGGCACGGGCAAAGTGGCCGCCCACATAGGCGCCAACGGCGCCGGCGCCAATGATCAAAATTCGTTCGTTCATGATACTTCCAGACTCCAGAAAATAGGCTTAAACGGGCGTGTCGCCCTCGATGGTCAGGCGGCGCATGCGCCGTCGCTGCCCGGGATAATCGTCGATGGCGAAATGCATGGCACAGCGGTTGTCCCATAGCGCCAGAGAACCCGCCTCCCAGCGAAAGCGGCAGGTAAATTCCGGCCGCGCGCAATGGTCGGCCAGGAAATCGATCAGGGGGTAACTCTCGGCCTCGGTCATGTCCTTCAGCCGCGCGGTATGCCCCCGGCCCACATACAGACCCTTTTTCCCGGTCTCGGGATGGGTGCGCACAATGGGGTGTTCTGCTTCCATATCAACCCGATCCATGTTTTTCGAGGCCATCTTGGTTGATTTTTTGAATGATTTAGCGCGGCCGCCGCTGCGCTTTAACGCCGCGCTATTGACGCCGACGATACCGTCCAGCATCTGTTTCATGCCATCCGACAGCGCCTCATAGGCCAGTGTGGTATTGGCAAACATGGTGTCGCCGCCCCTTGCCGGCACTTCCATGGCATATAGCATGGTGCCCAGCGGCGGTTGTTCGACGAACGTCATGTCGGAATGCCAGGCACCGCCGAAATTTGTCGTGTCATTTTCGGATTTCAAAATTTCAAAGGCTTCGGGCGCATCGGGCAAGCCTTCCATGAAGGGATAGACGGCCAGCGGTCCAAAACGCCGCCCAAACGCGATCTGTTGATGGGGGTCCAGGTTCTGGTCACGAAAAAAGATCACATTGTAGTCCAGAAAGGCCTGGTGGATTTCATCGAATGTCTGGTTCGACAACTCGGCCGACAGGTCCGGACCATGAAGAACGGCGCCCAAGGCGCCGGACAACAACTCTACATCAAGGGTTTGATAGCCCATGCAACATCTCCTCGCGATTTCACCCATTGTGCCCGTTAGAGCCTTTTTCATCAATACTGGATCGTTTGACCGATCTGTCCGCCGCCATGGGTAGGCGCGGTTCGCAGGTCGATGTGGTGCATCGTCCAAGGGCCGCTACGCCACCATGGGGGCTGACAGATCGGCCTTCGGTGGCGTCCTTAAGCCGTTCGGCGGTGTTGCGTTGCTTGCCCGATAAACCATATCGCCCGGAAGACTTGGGGCAACGCGCCTACCCGAATGGCTTAAGGACGCCATCAAACAATCCAGTATTAATGAAAAAGGCTCTAAGGGCCCGGGCTCAAGTCCATGCGCGAGGAGAATTCATATGCAGGAGCGGAACACGTCCCTGGCCACCTTTTGCAACATGGTGCAAAGCGGGCCATTGGTGAAGGACACGCCGGCCAGGGCTTTTTTCTGATTGCCTTCGTTCCAAATCGTCCGGCTCGCCCGGCGCCTCGTCGGCCAAGGTGATGATCGTACCCTCGTAGGCCTCTCGCAAGGTTACCATGCCGGCCTCGTTATAAACATCCACCTCGCCATGCATCAGCATCACGCCATGTCCGCCCTTCGTTTCGCCAGCCCAGAAATCCGTGCCGCGGATACCAGTGGTTGCCGTCCGCATCTTGATCAACAGACCGGGGCGCCCCAATTTGCCGGAGATAAAGCGCAAGGCACCCTTCAACAAGGTAATAACGCCACCTGAATTGCCATAGACATATTCGTCCAGCACCACTTCCGCATCGGCGCCGATAGTCAGGACACTGCCGTCCTTGAAACGCAATACGGCGCGGGCATCGGTGCCCGTGGAAACCTCTTCATTCTGGTAAACCGGCAGATCCCGCTGCAAATCCCGAATGCGCCCGCGAATGGCCGCTTCAACGCTGGCGCGGGTTCGGGTAACGCCGCCAATTCTGGTATCCCGGGGATCCGGCGCGGCGGTGTGTGCATCGCTGTTCGAGAAGCTGGAGCGTTCGATGATAGAGTTGCCTGCATCCGTCGATACCGGAAAACCAAGCAACATCAACGGTGCAACCAAGCCAGCCAGTACAATGGCCATTCGACGCGTGTTCATCACGGTTCCCGATCTATGTCGCCCACTCACCCCACGGCAAATGTTACGCCCGTGCGGCTGGTATCACGGAACAAAAGCCCCATTGCCGGCAACATGCCGGACAACGAAGCAGCCTTTCGAGAAGACATTTCCGTCATCGTGAAATACGCTGATTAACTTAAGGATTGTCAAAAATCCTTGGTTAACGGTAATTACACCAAGGGGCCGCGAATATCCCGTTTGCCCTGGTTCATCTCGGTCATCAGGTCGATGGCTTCGTCACGGCGCACCAGATCGGCGAACAATGTCCGTTCCGAGGCCAGACCGTCCATGGGGGCAACCACCTCCGAGCGGCGCACCAGATGTTTGATATAGGCCAAGGCGTGGGGCGATTTGGTGGTCAATTCGTGGGCGATTTCCAGGGCCCGGTCCAGCACCGGGCCGTCATAACATTCGGTGACCAGACCGTAGTCGGCGGCCTCCCGGGGCGAGAGGGTCCTGCCCAGCAATAACAGCTCCAGCGCCTTGGCCTGGCCGATAATGCGGCTGAGGCGTTGGGTACCACCCGCACCCGGCAGGATGGCGAGATTAATTTCCGGCAGGCCCAGAAAATACGGCCCGTCCTGGGCGATGCGGAAATCACAGCGCAGGGACAGCTCGAACCCACCGCCCATGGCGGTGCCATTGATGGCCGCGACAAAGGGCTTGGGGCTGTCCTCGATCCGTCTGAAGGCTGCATGCAGCGGCGGCTCCGGCGTTGGCCGGGTGACATTGAAACCATCCGTTTCAGCCTGCAGCCGGCGCCCCCTGTCCTCCAATTCCACAATGGTATAGTGGCGTATGAAGACGCCATCCAGGCCACCGGTCAGGATTACGGCGCGCACCTCGTCATCGCCCTCCACCACATCCAGCATGGCGGTAATTTCGGCGACCGTGGTGCTGTCCATGTAGCCGTCCGGCGGGTTGGTGAAGGTAACAATGGCCACGGCGTCGTCTTTTTCAATGGTTATTTGCGGCACAACAATGCCTCCCTTACTTCTTGATCATCACTCAGGCCGACCTCGGCCAAAATCTCTTCGGTATGTTCGCCAATTTGCGGCGGCGGATAGCGCACCCGCGCCGGCGTCCGCCCGAACCGCCAGGGGAAGCGCGGGACGGAAATATCCGTACCGTCCTGGGCGGTCATATCCAAGGTCATGCCCAGGGCCTGGGCCTGTTCGCTGTCGAAGGCCTCCTTGATGGAGAGCACGGGGCCATGGGGGATGTCGTTCTCTATGAAAAAATCCAGCCATTCGGCCGTGGTCTTTTCCACCATGGCCTCGGCCACGACGGCGCGCATGTCATTCTTGTTGATGGAGCGCAGGCCGGTGGTGGCGAAACGTTCATCCTGGAGCCATTCGGGCCGACCGCAAAATGTGGCGAAGCGGCGGAAATCCTCATTGCGGGAGACCAGGATCTGGATCTGGCCATCGGCTGTGTCGAACAGGCCATAGGGCGCGATGGAGGGATGGTGATTGCCTTCCGCCACCGGGTCCTCTTGGGAGGCGAAGTACTTTCCCGCCTGCACCGTCAGCATGGACATGGTGGCTTCCAACAACGAGGTCCGGACCACCTGGCCGCGGCCGCTCTGCTTGCGTTCCATCAGGGCGCCCAGGATACCGATGGTATTGCACAGCCCGCCCATAACGTCGGAAACGGCGATGCCGGACCGGGTGGGGCCGGTTTCGGGACTGCCCGTGATGGACATCAGGCCCGAATAACCCTGCACCAGTTGATCCACGCCGGAGCGGTGGCCCATGGGGCCCCTATCGCCGAAGGCCGATAGCCGCGCCACCACCAGATGGGGGAAATCACGTTCCAGCACCTCGTCCGTGAAGCCCATGGTGTCGAAAATGCCGGGTCGGAAGTTTTCCACCACCACATCGGCCGAGGCCATCAGCGCGCGCAGCAGTTTATCGCCGCCCGGTTTACGCAGGTCCACGTGCAGGCTGCGCTTGTTGCGGTTGGCGGTGGCGAAATAGCCGCCCATGTCCTTGGCGAACGAGGGGGCCTGCTGGCGCAGCATGTCGCCCTGGCCGGTTTCCACCTTGATCACGTCGGCGCCCATGTCGCCCAACAGCATGGGCCCCAGGGGCCCGGCGATGACCCGGCCCAGATCGATCACCCGAATTCCACTCAATGGCATTGCCGCCACCCCCGCCTCTGAAAACAACCAACAACAAAATCAACAACCAGATCAACAATAGGATCAATTGTGGAGATCATAGCAAGAACAGACGAAACCCTCTAGCATGACCCGGAATTTTGGAGAAAAAACATGGCCGACGATGCCCGCCGCCAGGCCGAAGAGTTGGATTTTTGGGACGGACCGGTCACCGCCCTGCCGCATCCGATCGGAGACGGTTGGTTCCTGGTCGACGATGGCGACCGGCAATATGCCGTGCACATGGCCGATGACCGGCCCGATCACGCGGTCTTTCGCTACAACGAAATTGCCGTCAGCCAGGCCGCCCATGACGCCGGCCTGTCCCCCGCCCTGCTTCATCACGAGCCGGGCGCAATGGTCTTTGAACACCTGCCTGATGCGGTTCAGATCACGTCGGGTGCCCACATGGGCCGCCTGGTAGGCCTGCTGGGGCAAAGCCATCTGGACTTGGCCGGACATTTGGAAGTGCCGGGGCCAATGTTCTGGGTCTTTCAGCAGAACCGGCGCTACGCCCGCATCATCATGCAGCACGGCGGCGCTCTGGCACCGGCCCTGACCCGGCTGATGGCGCAAAACGACGAGCTGGAAGACGCCGTCGGTCCGATCCGGCCGGTGTTCTGCCACAACAATCTTTCCCGGGCGGCTTTTTTGAACGACGGCCAGCGGATCTGGCTGGTCGACTGGTCCCATGGCGGTTGGAACGATGACCTATATGATCTGGCCGGCCTGGCCATCCATCTTGAACTGGACCGCGTCGCGGAAGACGAGATGTTGCGCCATTATCTCTCGGTCACCGATACGGGCCTGGAACAGGCCGGCCGGCGCCGGTTCGCGGCCTGGAAATGCGCCGCGCTGCTATGGTCGAGCCTGTGGTGCGCCATTGGCGATATGTTTTCCGACGGCGACGTTGACTTCGCCCGACAGGGCCAGGGAAAGCTCGACCGTCTGGCCCAGGCCATGGCTGAATTCCGGGAACATTAGTATGTTGGATAGCTTGCGGGGCGTTTCCATTCTTGAAGTCGGCGCCATGACGCCGGGCAAGTATTGCGGCTTTCTGATGGTCGGCTGGGGCGCCCGTTCAATGCGCATCGAGCGGACTGGCGGTGACGGCGGCATCTCCAACGAGGACCTGCAACTAAATCGTGGCAAGCAGTCAAAGGTTTTGAACCTGCGGGATCCATCGGACAGGGGCACCCTGCTGGACCTGGCGCGGGAGGCCGATGTCCTGATCGAATGCTATCGCCCCGGTGTGACAGCGCGATTGGGCATTGACTACGACACCATTCAGGCCATCAACGAGCGGATCATCTATTGTTCCCTGACCGGCTTTGGCCAGGCGGGCGGAGAGGCCAACCGCGCCGCTTATGATCTGTTGTTCATGGCGGAGACGGGGCTGCTCCACGCATTGCAAGGTGGCAATGGCGACCCGGCATCGCCGCAAACCTATCTGGCTGACGCCGCGGCCGGATTAACGGCGGCCTTTGCCATCACATCCGCCCTGCATGCCCGCGGGCGGACCAGACGGGGCCGGCATATTGATTTGTCCATACAAGAGAGCCTGTTCTCATTTTTATCGGTCTCCCACGGCACCCGGCGCGGGGGCGAAGCCGTGAGCGGCGGGGAAAGCGCCCAGCGGTCGCGGCGACCGATCTACAACATCTATACCGCCCGCGATGGCCGCGCCATCGCCCTCACCGCGTTGAGCGAGGCATCGGGCCGGGCTCTGTTCCGCTATTTCCGCGACGAAGAGCGATGGCGCGACGGTCATGATTTCGGCGAACTGGGTGCCAAGGCAAAGGCCTTCCTGGCACGCTGTTTCCTGGCAAATGACGCGGCATACTGGGTCCAGACCCTGGGCCGCCTGGACATTGAAATCGCCCTGGTGCAAAGGCCCGAAGACGCCTTTGACAACGAACAATTACGCGCCCGCAACATGCTTCTCGAGACCACCGATCATTTGGGCCAGCCGCTGCGCCAAATTGGCTATCCCGCCACATCGCACGCCGCCCCCGCGCTGGACCCCGCACCGATCAACCAAACCGACGCCAAAAGGAAAACAGTATGACGAAGATTCCCAACGATCCCACCGTGGGCAGGAATTCCGAACGCCTGAACGAACTGGCATTCTCGTTCAAGAAAAGCCAGGCCCTGGCGGCGGCCCTGGAATGCGGGTTGTTTTCGGCCATTGCCGGCGGCGCCAGCACGCCGGCGGAGATCGGCGCCTTTTGTGAAATTGATCCCGAAACCGCCGACCGGCTGTTGATAATCTGCAAGGCCATGGATCTGGTCGGCGAAGCGGATGGGCGCAACGTCAATCTGGACGATGTGGAACGCTTTCTGGTACGCGAAGCGCCAACCTATTTTGGCGATTATCTGCGCTTTACCATTGGCACGGAATATGACGAATGGCAGGGCTATGCCGGAAACCTGAAAGATGTCAGTTCCGATGTGCCGCCCCGCAAGCTGTACGAAGGCGACCTGGACGACCCGGTCAGGGCGCGGGAATTTACCACCGCCGGCTATAACGCCTCCCTGCCCCTGGCTCACCGCCTGGCCAAGCGGATTGATTTCTCCCGCTTCAACCATTGGCTGGATTTCGCGGGCGGCTCGGGCTGTTACGCCATCGCCGCCTGCGAGCGCCACGATGGGCTGCGGGTCACCATCAGGGACCACCCCAACGTGGTGCCCGTGGCGGAGGAATTCATCGCCAAGCATGAACTGCAAAACCGAATTGCCGCCCAGCCCGGTGATTTTTTGGCGGCGGATGATTATGCCGGCGATTTTGATCTGATTTCCTATATCACGCCCCTGCATTGGTATCTGCGCGATGACGTGGTCAAGGCGCTGCGTCTGGCCCATGACGCCTTGCCGCCCAGCGGCGGCCTGTTGATCGTCGGCTATATGCTGAACGATGAACGATCCGGCCCCGTGGACCCGGCCTTCTATCATCTCCAGGCGATCCGCGAGGGGCACTACACGGGCCATGTACCCAGCGGCCTTGAATATGTTTCCTACCTGGAGGCAGCCGGCTTCACGGACGCGAAATACGAATGGCTGTTGCCCAACCGGCTGGGTCAGATCGAGGCGCGGAAACCAGCATGAAAACCGGTGAACGCCTGGAAACCCTGCCCGACGGCCGCACACCAGCGCGGTTACCTCTAATCGGGCAAAGCGTCAATGTGGAGCCCCTCGATCCGGACCGCCATGGTCACGACCTCTACCAGGCCGCCTGCGGCCCGGACGGCGATGGCTCTGGCGATATGTGGACTTATTTGACCTCCGGCCCCTTCGCGGATGAAGCCTCTTTCAGGGATTGGCTGGCGCCGCAAGGGGAGACGGACGATCCGCTGGTTTTCGCCCTCGTTGACCAGGCCAGTGGCATGGCGCGGGGCATGGCGAGCTATATGCGTGTTGTGCCCCATTGGGCAACCTGCGAGGTCGGCGCGATCTGGTTCGCACCGTCCCTGAAGCGCAGCCGGGCGGCGAGCGAGGCCATGTACCTCATGGCCCGCCATGTTTTCGAGGACTTGAACTACCGCCGGTACGAGTGGAAATGCGATTCCCTGAACCAGGCCTCCCGCCGCGCCGCCCTGCGGTTTGGTTTCCTCTACGAAGGATTATTCCGCCAACATGTGGTCTACAAGGGGCGCAACCGCGACACCACCTGGTTCGCCATGACCGACCAGGATTGGCCGCGTGTGAAAGCAGCTTTCGAAGCCTGGCTGGCGGATGACAATTTCGACGGGGAAGGCCGGCAATTGCGCGGTTTGGCGGAAATCCGGGAAGGCCTAGAGCGGATTTCATGAGTTAGCGCAACTTGTCTGCGTTCAAAAGAACGCAGACAAGTTGCGCTAGGCTAGGGTCAGGCGCATGTTCTCCCGGCCCATCAGGATGCCGTCCCAGGCCATGCGGGCCTCCGCCTCCAGCAATTCCATGAAGGGATCTTCGTGATCCGGGTCATGATGGAAGATTACCAGACGTTTGGCATTGGCCCGCCTGCACAGACGCACGCCCTCCTGCCAGGTGGAATGGCCCCAACCGACTTTCGAGGGGAATTCCCGGTCCGTATAGGTACAGTCGTAGACCACCACATCCGCATGATCGATCAATTGCAGAATGTTTTCGTCCGGTTTATCCGGCACGTGCTCGGTATCCGTAATGTAGCAAAAGCTCTTGCCGGCATAGTCGATGCGATAACCGGTGGCATTGCCGGGATGGTTCAGCAAAGTGGTGGAGACCTTGATGTCGTCGCCCAGGTTAAAGCTGTCGCCTGCGACGAAATCCTCGAACACCATTTTCGACTGCATAGCCTCGATGGGAACGGGGAAGGTTGGCTGGTTCATTTGGCCCGACATGATGTCGTGCAAGGTCTCTTTCACATTAAACAAATGACCGGCCATGATGCGGAATTCGTAATCGGGCTGAAAGGCCGGGGAAAAGAACGGAAAACCGTTGATATGGTCCCAATGGCTGTGGGACATCAGGATATCGGCGCGGCGCACGCCTTTTTTCATCATCCAATGACCGAAATTGCGCAAACCGGTGCCGCAATCGAATATGACCCGCTGGCCGCCACAGGCCACTTCGATACATGATGTGTTACCGCCGAACATGACGTATTTCGAGGATGGGCAGGCTATGGATCCCCTAACCCCCCAAAATTTGACCTTGAACCCCATTTGTTTCCCCTCGTGCGTCTAATAATACGTCCAAATTCGTCTATTAAAATCTGATTCTTTTAACGTAATCAAACAGTAAGAATAAAAACAATTAACACTAAACTACAAGACCTCAGGCAACCGCCAACTCCTGTTCCACCAGCTTCACCCAATAGGAGGCGCCGATGGGCAGAATTTCATCGTTGAAGTCATAATTCGGGTTGTGCACCATGCAGCCACCCGGCTCATTACCGACGCCATTGCCAACCCAGACATAACAGCCCGGCCGGGCCTGCAGCATCCAGGAAAAGTCTTCCGCCCCCATGGTCGGCTGCAAATCCCGGCGTACGTTTTCCTCGCCCACGACAACCGCCGCCGCCCGATGGGCTTTCTCAGTTTCGACTTCCGTATTTATGGTCGGGGCGTAGCGGCGGTCATAGGTATAATCGATGGTGGCGCCGTGCGCCTGGGCGATACCTTCCGCCACCCGCCTGATTTCCGTCTCCATGATATCCTGGACCCTGGTTGAAAAGGCCCGTGTGGTGCCCGCGATCAGTGCGGTTTCCGGGATTACGTTGGTTGTGAAGCCCGATTGAAACTTGGTGGCGGATATAACCGCCTGTTTCAACGGATCAACCGTGCGCGAGACGATGCGTTGCAGACCCATGATGATCTCCGAACCGACCAGAATGGGGTCCACGCCCTGATGGGGCATGGCGCCGTGGGCTCCGATACCGTTGACGATGATCTCGAAAAAATCAGCCGAGGCCATCATGGGTCCAGGCATCAATCCGATCTGGCCGACCGGAATTCCTGGCATGTTGTGCATGCCATAGACATCAGAGCAGGGAAACTGGTCGAACAAGCCTTCATCGACCATGACCCGGCCGCCGGCTTCGTTCTCTTCCGCCGGTTGAAAAATGAAAAAGACCGTGCCGTCGAAATTCTTGGTCTCGGCCAGGTAACGCGCCGCGCCCAGCAACATGGTGGTATGGCCGTCATGGCCGCAGGCATGCATCTTGCCGTCATGGGTTGATTTATGTGGCACGTTCGCCAGTTCTTGCAGGTCAAGGGCGTCCATGTCCGCCCGCAGACCGATCTTGCGATCGCCATTGCCGCATTTTAGAACGCCAACCACGCCGGTCTTGGCCAGGCCCGTATGCACTTCCATGCCGAAGCCCCGCAATTTTTCCTCGACCACCGCCGCCGTGCGCACCTCTTCGAATGCCGTCTCGGGATGGGCATGAATGTCGTGACGCCATTCCACCATGTCCTGGTGGAAATCTGCGATGCGGTTGATTACAGCCATGGGGTACTCCTCGTTTGATCAAGCGCGGCACTGTGCCGAGATCAAGATGTACTCCGAAGAGGTCTTTGTGTCATGACTTAATGCGATATCATGACCGGGCAGGTCATGGCATGCATGATCTCCCGCGTGGCGCCGCCAAAGGCTAGCTCCCGCAACCGGGAATGGCCATAGCCACACATGACCAACAAATCGATGCCATTATCCGCCACCGCCGAAAGGATACAGTCGGCGACGCCCATGTCAGGGGCCACGATATGCCGCAGCGTGGCGTTAACGCCGTGACGGGCCAGATGGGTGCAAATTTCGGCGCCGGCCAAATGATCACGGTCGTCGGGGTTGACCGAGCACACGATCACCTCTTCAGCCTGTTCCAGCACCGGCATGGCATCATGCACGGCCCGCGTCGCCTCGCGCGTGGCCCGCCAGGCAATCATGACCGGCGGCCGATCTGGCTTTGATCACCTGTGTAGGGTACCACCAGAATGGGCCGGCCGGACGCCAGCAGCAACGCCTCGGCCAAGCCGTCGGTCATGGCGGGATGATCGGGATCGGGGTGCCCCACCACCAGCAGGTCGGAATAGCGCCCGCACATGGCCACCGCGTCGGCGGCATCGCCTTCCATGAGGCGGAATTCCGAAGTGATATCCTCACGATTGGCGGCGGCATCAAAATCCGCCCGCCGGCTCTCCCCGCCGGCCCGAATTTCATTATATCGCTGTTCGATAATCTCGTTCGGCAATTCGGACTGAACGAAGCCGGGCACGGTTGGATAGGACAGGACGTAAACGCCCGTTAATCGGGCATTGAACTGTTTGGCCAGGTCCAGCGAGGCGTTCAAACGCCGCTCTGCATGGGTATCTTCACCTTGATGTACGACGATGTCCTTGAAGGTCATGGGATTATCCCTCCAGTTTCGCCATCATGTCGCGCCAATTCGGCAGCGATGGCATCTGTTTCAATAGATAGGGATTATCGCCGCCAATTCCAGCATCGCCACGATCCTCCCTGGCCCCAAATCAATCCATGTCCGCGACAAAGCGGCGCACCCGTTCCAATTCGGCCCGCAGCTTTACGATGTGAACGTCGCGGCCGCCGCGGCCGCCGTCCCGCAGGGGTTCGGCCGATGCGGCCAATTCCCTGGCCCCGACCCCCAAAGCCACGCCCTTCAGGGAATGGGCCGCCGTCCACCAAACAGACCCCGCCGCCGCCGACATGGCATCAATGTAGCCTTGGGCGCTGGGCAGGAACATGGAGAGCAATTCCCGCTCAAATCCCGGTCGCCTTGGGTATAGGTGCCCAAGTGCTCCAAATCGATGGCGGGCCCGGGATCCGACTCCATTCCCTCAGATGCCATTTTGCACCAGATCCCGGATTTTTCCCAGGAGGCGCTCCTGGGATGGGATCACGGCCCGTTCCAGGGCATCGTTATAGGGCATGGGCACGTCCAGGCCGCCCACCCGCACGATCGGGGCATCCAAATCATCGAAGCCCTTTTCCACGACCAGGGCCGCGACCTCCGCCCCAAAGCCGCCCTGTTTGCAGGCCTCGTGGGCAATCAGCAGGCGGTTGGTCTTGGCCACGGAGGACAAAATTATGTCTTCATCCAGGGGGCGCAGGGTGCGGGGGTCCACCACCTCTACCGATATGCCCTCCCGCTCCAACACCCGCGCGGCGGACAAGGCGCGGGGAACCATGGCCATGGTCGCCACCACGGTAACATCCGTGCCCGCCCGCTTGACATCGCCCTTGCCGATGGGAATGGCGTAATCCTGTTCCGGCACCACGCCCTTGCTTTCCATGTACAGCATTTTGTGCTCCAGGAAGATCACCGGGTTGTCGTCGCGGATGGCGGCGGCCAGCAGGCCCTTGGCGTCATAAGGGTTGGAGGGGGCCAGGACCACCAGGCCGGGCACATGGATGAACCAGGCCTCCAGGCTTTGACTATGCTGCGCCGCCATTCGGATGCCGCCGCCCTGGGGACCGCGGACGACCAGGGGGACTGTCGGCTTGCCGCCCAGCATATAGCGGAACTTGGCCGCCTGGTTGACCAGCATGTCCATGGTCAGGGCAACGAAATCAAAGATCTGCAGCTCCACCACCGGACGCATGCCGGTAATGGCGGCCCCAACCCCGGCGCCGGTGAAGCCAACCTCCGTGATCGGCGTATCGCGGACCCGGGCCTCGCCAAAACGTTCCCACAAGCCCTTGGTGACGCCGAATATGCCGCCCGTCTGGCCCACGTCTTCGCCCATGATGAAGACGCTGTCGTCCCGCGCCATTTCCCCGCCCATGGCTTCGTTCAAGGCCTCGACATAGCTAATCTCGCGATCGCCCACGGGCCCCGGCTCGTCATAGTGGGCATGGGCGGCATAGACCGAAGCCAGCATCCGTTCCACCGTGGGTTCCGCCCCCGCCTGCCCGAAGGCCACCGCGCGCTCCAATTCGGCGGCCACTTGTTCGCCGATTTCCTTCAGGCCCTTGGACGGCACGGTCTTTTCCGCGGCCATGCGCTCTTCCAGCAGCTTGATGGGGTCGCGGGCGATCCAGGCGTCATATTCATCCTTGGGCCGGGGGTCGCGCAGATTGGCGCGCAGGGAATGCTGTCCCCAACGGTAGGTCAGGCATTCAATCAGGCTGGGTCCTTGTCCCGCCCGCGCCCGCTCCACCGCCTCGCCCACAACCGCGTAGACTTCGCCCGCGTCGTTGCCGTCGATGGTCATCCCCGGCATGGCATACCCCGCCGCCCGGTCAGAGATCTGCCGCGCCGACGTGGTGTCCCGGTAAGAGGTGGTCAGGGCGTATTGATTATTCTCGCAGATGAACAGGATCGGCAAATTCCAGATACTGGCCAGGTTGGCGCATTCATGAAAAGTTCCCTGGTTCGAGGCGCCGTCGCCGAAGAATGCCACCACCACCTGATCACCCCGGCGCAGTTTGATCGCCAGGGCGGCCCCGGTCGCCAGCGGCATGGTGGCCCCGACAATGCCGTTGGCGCCCAGAATGCCCAGGGAGAGGTCGGCGATGTGCATGGAACCGCCCAAGCCTCCGCAATAGCCGTTTTCCCGGCCCATCAATTCGGCCATCATCAGGCTCTGATCGGCGCCCTTGGCGATGCAATGGCCATGGCCCCGATGGTTCGAGGCCATGTAGTCATCGGCCCGCAGATTGGCCGAGACGGCGGCGGCCACCGCTTCCTCGCCAATATAGCTGTGCGCGGTGCCCTTCACGGCGCCCTGCTCAAACAGGTCCATGGTTTTTTCTTCAAAGGCGCGGATGCGGCGCATGGTGGTGTAGATGTTTTCCGCCGTCTCCGCCGAGAGCTTCACATTCGATGTCGCCGAATTCGCTGTCGCCATGATGCACCGGCCGCCCGCGCGGCCCCTTCCCTTAGCCGAATTTATATTGGCGGGAAGCTTAGCAGCCAATCTGCCGTTCTGGGAAGTGGCGGTAAAGAGAGATGGTATCTTCCATTCCGAGGGGCAATAATCGGATTGCACATCGGGCGGGGAGGATATGGCATGCCGGCGGATCAAGACGAGACTCCCGGTAAACGTTATGAACGAGATATGGTGACCGCGATGTTCGCGCCCTTTGCCAGGGATCTTGTTGGGCGCATGCGCCTGCGAAACCCCATGCACATTGCTGATATTGGTTGCGGAACCGGCATCGTTGCCCGGTTGCTCGGACAACGGCTGGATGAAACCAGCACTATCAACGGGATCGATATCAATGCCGGAATGCTGGATGTGGCCCGCGCGACCACAAAGACTGGAATGAGCAATTTCGTCTGGCATGAAGCGGGGGCGGAGGCGTTGCCCTTGGCGGACGGCTCCATGGATCTGGTGGTCAGCCAGCATGCTTTCATGTTCTTTCCCGACCGTATCCAGGCCGCAAGAGAAATGCATCGTGTTCTCAGGCCCGGCGGA
>JAPYUH010000311.1 GCA_029936195.1 Alphaproteobacteria bacterium | reverse complement strand
AGGTACGGCCAAGCGGGGTGGCCTATACCTTGAACTATGGCCTGGACAAGGTGCGGGTGATCCAGCCCGTGGTGGTTGGCGACGGGGTGAGATTGCGTGACCGGATTTCGTTGCTGGACGTTTCGGACCGTGGCGAGGGTCGGAAACTGTTCAAGACCGGCCACAGCATCGAAATAGACGGCAGCGACAAACCGGCGGTGTTCGCGGAATACCTGAACTACGTCTTTGCCGAACAGCGGGACTGACCGGGTTTCGTCTACTCCGCCGAGACACGCTCTAGGACGGCGGGTCCGGCAGGGTCAGGGTGATGGCGATGGCCAGGGCGACCAAGGCGGCCGCCGCCAGGTAGGCGGGGGTGAAACTGCCGCTGTAATCCGCCATCAGGCCGGCCAGGATGGGACCGAGGATCTGTCCCACGCCGAAGATGGCGGTGATGGTGCCTATGATGGCCGCGGCCCGTACCGGCGTGGCATAGTCGGCCACGGTGGCGCTCATGATCAGGGGCACGCCAAAAGCGGACAGGCCGTACAACGCGATCGAGGCATAAATCGCCATGTCGCTATTGGCATAAGAAATCAGCCCATAGGCGCAGGCCTGAAACAACAATGATACGGATATTCCGGCCCGTCGGCCCATACGATCCGACAGGGACCCCATCAAGGGCCCGCAACACAGGCTGAAGACGCCCATCAGGATCCAGAATTGCCCGGCCCTGGTCTCGTCCATGCCATGTTCGCGCACCAAAGTGGTGACGATAAAGGTGCCGTAGACCACGTAAGTGGCGCCGAACAAAAAGTAGATTACGCTCAATCGTGTGATCACCTTGGCCAGGCCCTGTTGCACGTCGGCTCGCGGTATCGCCGCCGCATTGGTGTTCGTGGTGGCCGCCGCGCCGCCATTCTCGTCGCCAAAGGGTTCCAGCCCCAATTCCGCCGGCCGGTTGCGCACCACGATCAGGCAGAACAGCACCAGGGGCAGGCACACCGCCGCCAGTCCGCCCCAGCCCAGACGCCAGCCAATCGGCCCCATCTCGTTGGCGATCCAAGGCACCGACCAGCCGGCCAGAATAACGGCCAGGCCAAACCCGACGGAGAGAAAGCCCACCGCCCGGCCCCGCCAATGCGAAACAAACCAGTGGGGCAGCAGGGAAACGGTACAGACCAGGGCGATGCCGCTGCCCAATCCTGTGACGCCAAAAAGGGACAGGATCGGCGCAAAACCCTTGGACAAGGCAACGCCCAGCATGGAGACGACGGTCAGCATTAGGGCCATGGCGATCAGGCGCCGCTCGCCATATTTCGGCAACAGCCGCCCCACCCATAGCGCGCCCAGAAAATAGCCGATGAAGTTGGCGGTGGATATCCAGCCCATTTGCACATAGTTCAGGCTCAACGCCTCGCCCATGGCGGGCAACAACATGCCCAGGGCAAAGCGGCCGATGCCGAGGCAGACAAACATCGAGAAGGTGGCGGCCAGCACGATCCACCAGCCGTAGTGGATGCCGTCCGTCCCTGGCGCGGGCGCACGGTGCCGGTCGGCCAAACCGGCGCCCGGGCCCACTGGCGAACCTATTGTCGAACCTATTGGCGGCCCCATTTTCGGCCCTACTGGCGTCATGGCTGTCGGTGGCGGCGGTTCGGGGCTGGTCATGGGGAAACTGTCAACTTCTCGTCTCGTTTAATATACTGCGCGGGACGCAATACGGATTGAACGCAGTGATACGTGAACAGCGCTGGGGGAGCAATGAGGCCGGGCCAATATTTCACCATTTCGGGCGCAACATGCCTATCGGGGTAGGGGCAAGCCAGGACGACGATGCTGCCCTGGCCTATTGCCTGGGCGAATTACGGCGGGAGGATCGGGACCGCTATCTGACCCTGTTGTTCGCGCCCAAGGCCCAACGGGTTGTTCTGGCGGCGTTGTACGCCTTTAATCTGGAATGTGCCCGCGCGGTCACGGCGGGGGGGGAGCAGCCATTGCTGGGTCGGATGCGCCTGCAATGGTGGCGGGATGCGCTGGGAACCCCTTCGGAAAAACCCTCCCAACCGGTCCTTGCCATTCTAGCCAAGCGGCCGGAATTAACGCCGGAATTGGAGAAGCTGTTGGCGGCCAGGGAACGGGACCTGACTGATGGACCCTTTGCCGCCCTGGCCGATGTGATAGGCCATGCCCAGGATACTGGCGGTGCCCTGGCGGCCCTGGCGGTGGCGGAATTGGGCGGCGGCCATGCTGCGGCCGCAGGCGCTGCGGGGACGGCCTATGCCCTGGCCGGGATGCTGCGGGCCATACCCTATCAGGCGCTGGGCCGGGGGTTTCAAGGCCGGCTGTGCCTGCCCCGGGATATGCTTGTTGGCGAAGGTTTGACGCCGGATGATGTCTGGACGGGCAAGAAGATCGCGGCGGTATCGGGTTGCGTCCGCATGATCGCCGCGGCGGCGGCACTGGAATTGGCCAAGTTGCGGGATTTGCACGGCGTGGGCCCGGCCCTGTCGCCCTTGTTGCACGGCAGCCTGGCGTCGGCTTATTTGAAGCGCCTGGCGAAGGCGGACTTCAATCCGTTCTCACCCAATCTGGCGCTGCCACCCTATAGCCGGCCCTTGTTGTTAAGCTGGCGCGCCCTGCTGCGCCGGCCCTAGACGAGCCAGGCGTCAAGATCGGCGAGGGCGCGGTCGGCATAGGCGGCCTTGCGTAGTTTTTTCTTCACGGGTGGCACCAACAGCGGGAACAGGCCGAAATTTGCGTTCATGGGCTGAAATTCCAGATTATCACCATCCCGGTGCCGTGCGGTCCCGGTGATATGACCCAACAAGGTACCCATGGAGGTCGTGGGCGGTGGCGGATCCGGGGCTCGGCCCAGACGTTCGGCGGCGGCGAAGCGGCCGGTTAGCAAGCCCATAGCCGCGCTTTCCACGTAACCTTCAACCCCGGTCATTTGGCCCGCGAAACGCAATCGCGGCTGGGCGCGCAGGCGGCAAGTGCCATCGAGGAGGGCGGGGCTGTTCAAAAATGTATTGCGGTGGATGCCGCCCATGCGGGCAAAACGGGCATTTTCCAGACCGGGAATGGTGCGCAGGATTTCTGCCTGGGCGCCGTGTTTCAGCTTGGTCTGGAAACCGACCAAATTGTACAAGGTGCCTTGGGCGTTGTCCTGGCGCAGTTGCACCACCGCATGGGCCTTTTCATCCGGCTTGTGGGCATTGGTCAGCCCGACAGGCTTCATGGGTCCATAGCGCAGGGTCTCGGGCCCCCGCTCGGCCATCACTTCGATGGGCAGGCAGCCTTCGAAATAGGGCGTATCCCGCTCCCATTCATGAAATTCAGTGAACTCGCCCTCCAGCAGCGCGGCGATGAAAGCTTCGTATTGGACCTTGTCGAGGGGACAGTTCAGATAATCCTTGCCGGTGCCCCCCGGCCCCGGTTTGTCATAGCGGGATTGGAACCAGGCGCGCTCCATATCCACGCTGTCGGCATAGATGATCGGCGCGATGGCATCGAAGAACGCCAGATGCTCCGCCCCGGTCAAATCGGCAATAGCCGTGGCCAGGGCCGGCGAGGTCAGGGGGCCGGTGGCGACAATGACGCTGTCCCAATCCGCCGCCGGCAGGCCGGCAACCTCGCCCCGCGCCAGCTCCACCAAGGGCTCGGCTTCCAACATGGCGCCTACGTGATCGGAAAAACCATCCCGGTCCATGGCCAGGGCACCGCCCGCCGGCACTTTGTTGGCATCGGCGGCGGCCATGATCAGGCTGCCGCAACGGCGCATCTCCTCGTGCAACAGACCCACGGCCGAGCCCATGGCATCGTCCGAGCGGAATGAATTGGAGCAGACCAGTTCCGCCAGGCCCTCGCCCTGGTGCGCCTCGGTCATGCGTTCGGGGCGCATTTCATGCAGGATCACCGGCACGCCGGCCCGGGCGATCTGCCAGGCGGCTTCCGATCCGGCCAGCCCGCCGCCGATGACATGGATGG
>JAPYUH010000310.1:2044-3969 GCA_029936195.1 Alphaproteobacteria bacterium | reverse complement strand
CGACGGTGCGCTCAACTCGCGTTCGCGCCTCTTGGCGCGGAGTTTTGCCGTGGCTTCGGTATCGAGGCTGGGCGGCGTGCCGGTGACCACGACACCATAGGCCGCCGCGGCATGGGCAATGGTGATTTTTTCCTCGCGGATATCCGCCAGAACCCGCTCCGGATCCCGGGCCAGGGCATCGCCATATCCGCCCCCGCTGGCGAGGCGGACCTCTAACACATCATCCCGGCGCAGGGTGGTGAGAAATTTCGACGGTTGTGGCTCGATGCCGCCCTTGGCCCGGCGGATGCGCACATCCGACGGCGTGCCGTCCGCCCCGCCCGCCAAGCCATAGGGGGCGATATCCCGGCGGTCGGAGCGGACCTGAATAATGCCCTCGTCTTCCAGAAAGCGCAGATGCCGGGTCAGACTCAGGCCGCCCCTATATTCGCCGGGCCCGCCGGTATCCTCGATGAAGCCATAGCGTTCCACCAACAGCGGCTGCTCGCTTTCCAACAGCTCCACTGGGGTATTGGAATAGTTGACGATAATGCCGGTGCAGGCGTCCATGCCGTCGCGCCAGGGCCCGCCGCCCCAGGAACCGACCAGGAATTCCAGATAGACGAAGGGTTTGCCGTCGTCGTAATAGCCGCCCAGGCTGACGCCGGCGTCGGGCGAGCTGCCGCCCGAGGCCGGCACCAGGTGGGGCACGATCTGGGCCAGTGCGCCCATCACCGTATCGGCGATGCGAAAACCCGCCAAACCCCTGGCCGCCACCGGCGAGGGCGGCGCGCAATTGACAATGGAACGTTCCGGCGTCAGCACTTTTATGGGCCGGAAATAGCCGGCGTTGTTGGGGATGCCAGCATCCAGAATAGAGCGTATGCAAGCCCAGGCGGCGGATGCGGTGAAGGGATAGACCGAGTTGATGGCGCCCTTGACCTGTGGCGAGGTGCCCTCGAAATCGACGGTCATTTCCTCCCCCCCGACGGTGATTTCCACCTTGAAAGTGATCGGTCCGGGGTCAATGCCGTCGTTGTCGATATAGTCGGTGAATTGATAGGCGCCGACCGGCAGCTTGGCGATTTCGCTACGGGTGAAACGTTCGGCGTAATCCAGAAGCTCTTCGCAATAGGCTTCGAAATCGGCCAGGCCGTATTTTTCGATCAGCGCCAGCAATTGCCGTTCGCCGATATTACAGGCGGCGATCTCGGAGCGGATGTCGCCCAGCACGGTCTCGGGCACCCGCACATTGCGTTCGATAATGCGGAAGATCGAGAGGCAGGGCTCTCCGCCATCATAGAGGCGTACCGGGGGCAGGCGCAGACCCTCCTGATAGATCTCAGTCGAGTCGGAGGCATTACCCCCCGCCACCCGGCCGCCGATGTCCGTCTGATGGGCCAGGGTCGCGGCATAGCCGACCAGCCTGTCGCCCAGGAAAATCGGTTTGATGCAAACCACATCCGGCAAATGCGTGCTGCCATCCCAGGGGTCGTTGGTGACATAGATATCACCGGGCCGCATCTCGCCCGCAAAGGCACCCTGGGCGGCCAGAATGGCATAGGGCATGGCGCCCATATGCAAGGGCAGGCAGGTGCCCTGGGCGATCAACTGGCCATCGGCCACGAACAGGGCGGTGGAATAATCCAGCGCCTCCTTGACCACGAAGGAGCGCGCCGTGCGCTGCACCGTTGCCGCCATTTCATCCGCCGCCGCGGCCAGCGCGTTCTTGATGACCTCCAAGGTGAAGGGATCGCGCGCGCTTTCCAGCTTTGGCATCGCGTTGCCATCGGCGGCAAATTGTTCGGTCATGCTCCCATCTCTCCTATTCCGCGCCAACATCCAGCCGCAGGACCTGCCAGGCATCCCGGCGGATCCGGCAGCCCGGCGGCACCACGGTGGTGCTATCGTATTCCTCGACGATCAGGGGGCCCTCCAGGCCGGCC
>JAPYUH010000310.1:0-1944 GCA_029936195.1 Alphaproteobacteria bacterium | reverse complement strand
TCGTCGCCGAACGAGAGGACCGCCACGGCCAGATCGTCATCGCCGCCGCCAACAGGGACCGTCAGTTCGGTATTTTCACCGCGATAGCGCAAATCGGCGAAACGTTCGAATTCAATTCTGTCCCCGCCATAGCCCTCACTTTCCAGCTCCCGCCGGCCATCGGCTTCCAGGGCGCCATAGGCCGCCCTCACCTCCGACCCTTGCAGGACTTCAATTTCGCGCATCAAGGTGCGGACATAATGGTGCTCCGTGGCGGGAAACAGCAGGCCCAGGGCGGAGAAAACGCCGGCGGCGGGGGGCACCAGGATGGTTGCGATATCGAGGGAGCGGGCCAGGGTCACGGCATGTACGGGGCCGTTGCCGCCAAAGGCCATCAGTGCGAATTGGCGCGGATCGCGGCCCCGCTCGGACGAGACCGAGCGCAAGGCCCGGGTCATGGCCGCGTTCGCGACCCGGTGAATGCCGTACGCCGCCTCATCCACCGATACCCCCAACGGACCGGCGATCTGCGACTCGATAGCCGCCGCCGCGGCCTGGGCGTCGAGGGCCAGTTCGCCGCCCACCAGATAATCCGGATTGACGAAGCCCAGCACCACGTTGGCGTCCGTCACCGTGGGCACGGTGCCGCCCTGGCGGTAGCAAATCGGTCCCGGCACCGCGCCTGCGCTTTCCGGCCCGACGGTCAGGGCGCCGCCTGGATCAATCCGCACCAGACTGCCGCCACCGGCCCCAACCTCGGCGATATCGATGGCCGCCACGCCCACGTGATGGCCGCCGCCCTTCAACAGTCGGGCGGCGTAATTGATGCCGGCGCCCACGTCAATTTCACCGACCCGGTCAAAGGCGCCGCCTTCGATAATCGCCGCCTTGGCGGTGGTGCCGCCCATGTCGAATGTCAGCACGTTCTCGAATCCCAGCTTGGCCGCGACCTCCGCGCCGCCGACGACACCGGCGGCGGGACCGGATTCGATAATGTGTATAGGCCGCTGACAGGCGGCCTCGACCCCCATGGCGCCGCCGCTGGATTGCATCACCAGCAGGGGCGCGGTGATGTCAAGGCGGCGCAGCGAGGCGGACAGCGCGGTCAGGTAGCGGGCTACGACGGGCAGGATATAGGCATTGACGACGGCGGTGGAGGTTCGCTCATACTCCTTGATCTCGGGCAGGATTTGCGACGACAGGCAAACCGGCATATCCGGTGCCCGTTCGGCGATCAGTTCACCGATGCGCCGTTCGTGGGCGCCGTTGGCATAGGCATTGATCAGCGATACCGCGACCGCCTCGACCCCGTTGGCCAGCAGTTTTTCGATTGCCGCCCCTGCCGAGACTTCGTCCAATGGGGTCAGAATGCCGCCCTTGTGGTCAATACGCTCGACAACCTCGGCCCGGTTGGCGCGGCTGGCCAGGGGCTCGGGCTTTTGCCAGGTCAGATCGTAAAGCGTGGGCATGCGAAGGCGGCGAATTTCCAGGACATCGCGGAAGCCGTGCGTGGTGATCAATCCGGTCTTGACGCCCCGGCGTTCCAGAATGGCGTTGGTAGCGATGGTGGTGCCGTGGATAACCTCGGCAATTGCCGGGGCGGAGATTGCGCCGCCCCCGAACACCACCGCCAGGCCCTCGGCGATGCCGCGGCTGTAGTCGTCCGGCGTCGAGGGCACTTTCAGCGTCAGGGCTTCGCCGTTGGCGGTCAAGAACACCATGTCGGTAAACGTGCCGCCGATATCGATGCCGACCCGGTAACTCATACAGCCGTCCCCCCGTCACTCCGAGCCTACACCCGCTCCTCGGCACCCGCCAACCAAAAACCACGGTAATTTCGCCGCGCCTCGCCTGAACCAGGATATCGAGTGCTTCACCGTTCTGGTCGATGGTCCGCCACAAATACATCCAGCTCCTCGACGTCTCGGAGGCTCAGATTAAATCGAACATACATCCAGATAGCGC
>JAPYUH010000042.1 GCA_029936195.1 Alphaproteobacteria bacterium | reverse complement strand
CATGCGGCCTTTGTGAAATGGGTGCAAAAATCCATTCAGGGACTACCGACGGCCCCGCTCCGCCGCGCCATGATGGTCGCCTATGCGGCGGAAGTCGGCGACGAAGCGTTGCTGCGAACCCATCTCGACAAATTGAACAGCTTCGCGCCGGATTTTATCCCCAGCCTGCTCCAGGGCGAGAAACGCATATTCCCCAAGGATGAGCACATGAACATGCTGCTGGATGGCCTGCGCAAGGCTGGTTTGGGGGAAGGTTAATCCTGTACCCGGCATTGGCGTCACGATCCCGCGCCACCGTTGATCTCACTCTTTCAGCACCGCCGCCACTGGAACCCCGCGCGTATAGCGCCGCGACAAGATGCGGAGGCGGTCGCGGAAATGGGGGCGGACCTGGGCGCTCCACGGGGTATCCACCGCCTTTGCCCAGGCCTCGGATTGGGTCACCTCCGCGCTGCTCAAGTGATAGATCGCCACATAACGGTGGCTGCCGCCGCCCGCCTCCGCTGATCGATATCGCCGCGCGGCCAGGGTGCCGGGAACCGCCAACAGCGCCGGCAGGTGTTCCTGGTCATACCAGGCATTGAAATCGTCTTCCCCTTCCGCCGCGACATTCATGGCGTTGACCAGCAGGGCACCGGCGTTGGCGGCGTCGGCCGCGGGGGCGGGCGCCTTCTCGTCTCCGGGGGTGATCTGCGTGCCCTCGAAGCGCAGCAGAATATTGCAGATACCGCCGATGCGTTTCGACCAGGGGGAAAGATTGTCATGGGCAATGGCCTGGTACGCCGTGCAGGTCATGACATCATGGCTGTCCAGATCATAGCTGGCCACGGATATGGCTGGTTCCTCGGTGTCGAGCCATCGTTCGCAGGCGCCGAAGCCCGCCACCGCCTGGCGCTCGGGGATATGTTCCAGATCATACCAATCGTGAAATTCGTCCGCCGCTGCGTTGGCATAATCAAATACCGCGAGCAATAAACCTCTGGCCATTGCGATCTCCTATATCAACTTTGCGATGCGTTCGATATTGGCCAGCGCTTCATCCTGGTCCAGGCCCGGCCATTGCACCCGCATGAGAAAATGATCGCTGCCCGTGGTCTCGGCGAAGGCCTGTAATCTATCCCGAACCTCGACCCCGTCGCCAATCAGGAAGTGGGCGTCGGCAAAATCTTCGAAGGCGGTTTCGAAGTCGCCGGACACAGCGCCTTCCTGCCCCCAGGAAGCATAGGCGGCATACTTTGCCAGCAACGGCCCGCGGGAGACCGCCCTGGCATGGGCGCCGTCCCGGCCGATGAAACATTCCCGCACGATGGGGCAATTCACGTCCTCCGGTAAACCGTGTTGCCGGCGCTCGTCACGGAAATCCCGCAAAAACCCACTAACCGTGTCAAAGGCGGTTGTGGGCGCGGCCAGCCAGGCATCGCCGAGACGGGCGGCGCGGCGCACCGCCGCCTCAACGTCGCCGCCCAGCCAGATCGGCGGGCGCGGCTGTTGCTTGGGCCGCACGCCCGGTTTGGCGTTGTCCAGGCGAAAATAGCGGCCATGGTGGGTGACTTCTTCCTCGGTCCAGAGCCGCTTGATGATCTCCAGACCTTCGGTCAGGCGGCCAACCCGGTTGGACTTGGAAACCCCCATGGCCTGGAATTCCTCTTCCCGGTACCCCAACCCGGCGGCCAGGACATAATTGCCGTCGCACAGCCAATCAATCGTAGCACCTTCCTCGGCCGCCAGAACGGGGTTCATCATGGACAGCAACAGCACGCCCGGCCCGATCTGCATGCCGGCGGCATCATCGGCGATCTGCCCCAGCAGCGGCATGGTTTGAAACATCCCCATGGGGCCGCTCAGGACATGCTGGCCCAGTAACAAAGACGAAAAACCGTTTTGCCGCGCGGTGCGGACCTGCTGGCGCAGGTTGGCCAGGACGGTTTTAGGATCTTCGTCCTGGCTCCATTGCGATGCCGTGAACAAGCCGATACGCATGTGCGCACTCCCAAATTTTGAACAGTTGGTTCTGACAATTGGGAGTCTATCACCCTACCTTGGGATAAACCGATATCAATATTTCAAAGGCGGGGATTGCAGAAATGCAGGATGCCGTCCTGGGTCTCGAATGCTCCCCACGGCGTTTGGTGCGTGGTGGCGGGGGCGTAGTCGAATTCGCAGATCCATTCGTTGGCGAAGAACAACTCCCACAGACCGCTATGGATATCGGGGCGGTGGGTGCCGATGTGCAAGCGTTTGACCCGGGCATTGAGCATCTCCATGGCGGGATGGATCACAACATTCTCGGCGCCCTGAATATCAATATCCATAAGATCCACAAGGGGGAGGGGGCTCAAAATATCGTTCAAGGCCATGGCCGAAACAAAGCTGTAGTCGAAATTGTATGCGCCGGCGGCGCTGTGAAAAGGAATTTGCATGCCGCAGGCGCCGCCTGAAATCAGGTTCCGCACCACCTGATCGCTGGCGCCCATGTCGATAATCTGCGTGACTAATTTTTCAATATCTTCGATCCCGACGATGCCGTTGAAAAACAAACCGGCGCCGCGCATGAACATGATCGGGTCACTGTCGATGGAGACGGCGGCATTGATCAACCAGTGATTTTTTGGCTCGATGCCGTTGGCGGCCAAGTGCCGCTTGGCCCATTGAAAATGTGTCGGTTCCGCTTCCACGATGACCAACTGGCACGCCAGGGGATTGAAAATTTGCAGCGCCGTGTAGGCATCAACCGAGCGGGCCGCATAGCCGCCGCCAAGCTCCACCATCGTGAAACGATCGCGCGCGGCATGCACCGCCCGATGGATAGCGGCAAATTCGAAAAACGGCTCGCCGTCCGATACGATCGGCAAACGGATCGCTTCGCCATTCTTTTCGCTGATCAGACTTGTATTCGAAGGGTGATGCCGTTCGATGAATTCAAGATCCGTCATGACGCCCAAATAATTCGCAAAACTGCCCTCAGCGCAGGCGCCCCGCCAGGGCTCCAGCTTGGCGAATGTGTCCACCAGCGGACCCAGATCGTTCATGAATATCTCCCGACTCGGCGCAGGCTGGCAGTATCGTCAACTATGGTTAAGGGCGCCTTAATCGGTGATTTGTATATCCAGCCAGCCATGGGGGGTCGTCGTGGCCCGGTCGCCGGGGCGGAGCAGGACATTGGTGGTTTCCGACACCACCACGGCGGGCCCTTCGATGATCTGGCCGGCGGCAAGCCGGTCAAAATCGTAAACCGGTGCCTCCAGCCACTCGCCCAGATAGATCCGCCGCCCGCCAACGGCGGGCGCATCCGGGCCCGTGGACGATCTGGGTTCTTCAGGCAGGGCCGGCAGCTCGCCGATGGTGGCGACGCGGGCGTTGATCAGAACCGGATCCTGGTGTTCCAGAGAATAGGTATACAAGGCCTCGTGCCGGCGTTCGAACGCCGCCTTGATCCGAGCCAACAGATCCGGCGCGGAGAAATCAATATCTTCCAAGGGAACATCGATCTCGAATATTTGCTCGCCATAGCGCATGTCGGCGGAGCGGGTGGTATGAATATCGCCATCAAACCAGCCCGCCAGCCTGTTGCGGCCTTCCCTTTCCATCTCCTCATACAGATCGGTGATGGCGGCAATGTCCAGATCGGAGGTGTCGCCAATATGAGTGCGTGTAACCTCCAGACGCAGTTCCGTTGCCAGCATGCCCCAGGCCGACAGCACGGAGGCGATGCGCGGCACCACCACCCTGGTCAGGTTCAACTGCCGGGCCAGATCCGTGCCGTGCAGCCCAGCCGCGCCACCAAATGCCAGCAGGGCAAAGCGCCGTGGATCAACGCCCCGGCGTACCGTGGCCAAGCGTACGCCTTCGGCCATCTGTGTGTTGACCACCCGATGCACGCCAAGGGCGGCGGCCACGCCGTCGATACCCAGCTCTCCGCCCAGCCGATCCAGGGCCGCGACAGCGGCCGCCCTGTCCAGCCGGGTCCGCCCGCCAAGAAAATTATCCGGATCGAGATAGCCCAGCACCATGGAAGCATCGGTCACCGTCGCCTCCGTGCCGCTGCGGCCATAGCAGGCCGGGCCGGGCACCGCGCCGGCGCTTTCGGGGCCCACCTGCAACAGACCACCTTTGCCGCCCCCGACCCCCCCGCTAACCCGGGCGATGGAGCCGCCGCCCGCGCCCAGGGTGACGATATCCAGGCTGGGCAGGGCAATGCGTTCGTTGGCGATGCGCCGGTCATTGGCCAAACTGGCCTGGCCGTCCACGATCAGGGAGATATCCGACGAGGTGCCGCCCATGTCGAAGGGGATCAGATCGGCGATGCCGGCCAGCCCGGCCGCATGGCGGGCGCCCGAGACCCCGCCAGCGGGCCCCGACAATACGGTGGCGGCGGCCATGCGGATGGCCTCGCCAATGGGTGCGATGCCGCCGTGGGACAGCATGATCAGCACCGGGCCCTGATAGCCGGCTGTCGTCAACGATTGCTCCAGGCGCGAGAGATAACGCGCCAGGATCGGCGCCACATAGGCGTTCACGACGGTGGTGGAGACCCGCTCATACTCCTTGATTTGGGGCAAAACCTCGGATGACAAACAGACATGAACATCCGGAAGGACATCGGCCAGGGCGTGCTGGGTGGCCCTCTCGTGGCGTCCGTCGCGATAGGCATGCAGATAGCACACGGCGACGGAGGTGACCTGTTCCCGTTTCAGCACCTGGATGGCGGCCTGTAGCGAGGCTTCATCCAAGGGTGTTTCGATGGCGCCGCTGGCCCGGATTCGCTCCCGCACGCCGAGGCAAAGGTGGCGCGGCACCAGGGCCTCCGGCCGGGCCAGGCGCAGGTTATAGCGCTCCGGCTTCAGCCCCTCGCGCATTTCCAGCACATCCCGGTGGCCGTCCGTGGTCAACAGCCCCACCTTGGCGCCCTTGCGCTCCAGCAAGGCGTTGGTGGCCACCGTGGTGCCATGCACAATGCGTTCAGTCCCCGCCAGCAACTGCGCCAGAGTTTGGTCCAGGGTCTCGGCGATCCGGGTCAAGCCGTCCATGACCCCGATGGATTGATCCTCCGGCGTGGAAGGCGTCTTGCCCAAGGTGACATTGCCGTCGCTATCAATGGCGACCAGATCGGTGAAAGTGCCGCCGACGTCGATACCAATACGATACATCTGTTCAGACACTCCCGGCGGAATTGGAAACATAACCGTTCATGCGGTCCCGGTCGCGGGCGGCCGGGTCGCGTTCGGTGGGCGGCCCCCAACCGCCGCCGCCCGCCGAATGCACTTCGAACACCGTGCCTGGCGGCACCGTGATGCCTTCCCGTTTGGTCGCCAAGACCTCCGCCACTTGATTGGGAACCCGCATCAGATAACGGTGCGGCGCGCCATCGGCGCCGCCCAGCAGGCCGCAGGCGCCGTGGCGGGCACCGTCGCCTGCGGTATTCGCCACACAGTCGGTATCGGTTTCCACGCGCAGTTCCAAGTCCACGCCGGCCCCGCCCGTATGGCGGCCGTCGCCGCCTGAATCGGGACGGTATTCGTGGCGTTCGAAAAACAGCGGAAAGCGGCTTTCCGCCACTTCGACGGAGCCGAATTTCAATCCGCCCGCTGAATGCCATTCCCCCGTGCCGTGCCAGCCATCGCCCCCCGGCGAGGCGCCGGCGCCGGGGCGGGCGTGAAACATATGCCAGATGAAGGGCTTTCCATTTCTAGGATCGTCACCTTTGATGGCAATGCGAAAGCGCCGGCCCCAGCCCGCCATGGCGCGGTCGGGACAGGCGGGTGCGAGGGCCCGGACAATGGCTTCGATCACTTCCTGGGCGCTGTGGGAGGTGGACAGGGTGACGGGCGCGCTAGGATTGGCGGCCACCAGGCTGCCCGGCCGGACGATGACCTTTACCGGGCGCAGGGAGCCGTCGTTCTTCGGTGTTTCTGGGTCGAACAGATAGGCCAGGGCCATGGCCACCGCCGATTGGGTGTTGGCGTGGGATGAATTAATGAAGGAGGTGACCTGATCATCGGTCTCGCTCAGGTCGATCTCCAGCTCGCTGCCCCGGACGGTGACCTTGGCCCGGACGGCGATATCTTGGTTGCCCCGGCCATCATCATCCAGCAGGGCCTCGCCCTCATAGACGCCGTCGGCCCAGGTGTCGATGACGGCGCGGGCCTGTTGTTCGGCCGAATCCAGGATAACCTCCACTGCCGCGCCAACCACCTCGGCGCTGAATTCCGTTATCAGGGTCTCCAGGCGTTTTTCGCCCAGGCGGACGGAGCCGATTTGTGCCGCCAGATCGCCCTGAAAATCCTTTGGATGGCGTACATTGACCGACAGCATGGCCATCAGGTCGGCGCGCACCGCGCCCTTTTCATACAGTCGCAGGGGCGGCACCCGCAGCCCCTCCTGCCAGATTTCCGTGGCGGCGGCGTTGTAGCCGCCATAGGTGGCGCCGCCGATATCCGAGTGATGGGCCCGGTTGACAGTCCAGAACACCAGCGCGCCATCGGCGAAGACGGGGACGAAGGCGGTCAGATCGGGCAGGTGGCTGCCGCCATGGTAGGGGTCGTTCAACAGAAAGACGTCGCCCGAATGGACGTCGTCGCCAAAGAATCCCACCACCGCCCGAACCGCCCAGGGCAGCGCGCCTACATGCACGGGAATATGCTCCGCCTGGGCCACCAGGCGGCCGCCGTCGCCGCATATGGCGGTGGAGAAATCCCGGCTGGAATTGAGAATTTGGGAATAGGAGGTGCGCAGCATGGCCTCGCCCATTTCCTCGGCGATGGCGACCAGACGATGCTGGATGACGGACGCGGTGATGGGATCGACTGTTGTCACGAAAATTGGCTCCTTTGATTCGGTGTCCATCAGAATGAGGCCAGTTTATGGCGTTGGCCAGATGTGAACAACGCCGCTATAGTTGGGTCCAGGAATTATCGCAATCAGCAATACAGGGAAACAGCGTCATGCGTGAAGCCGTCATCGTCTCAACCGCCCGCACCCCGATTGGCAAGGCCTTTCGCGGGGCTTTCAATGACACTCATATCGTGGACATGGGCGGCCATGTGATTAAACACGCCGTGGAGCGCGCCGGCATTGATCCGGCGGAGGTCGAGGATGTGATCATGGGCGCGGCCCGGACGGAAGGCTGCGCGGGCGGCAATGTCGCGCGCGCCTCGGCCATGCGGGCCGGCCTGCCGGTCACCGTGTCCGGACTGACGGTCAACCGGGCCTGTTCCTCCGGCCTGAACGCCATTGCCATCGCGGCCCGGAACATCATTGCCGATGGCGTGCCCATCGCCGTGGCCGGCGGGCTGGAGAGCGTCTCGTTGGTGCAGAACGAACATGCCAATGACTACCGCCGGGTCAATGACTGGCTGGATAGCAATCTGCCGTCCCTCTATGACCCCATGCTGAAAACCGCGCAAACCGTGGCCGACCGCTACGGCATCTCCCGCGACGTGCAGGACGAATACGGCCTGCAAAGCCAGCTCCGCACGGCGGCCGCGCAACAGGCCGGCCGTTTCGATGATGAAATCGTCCCCATGCCCACCATCAAGGCGGTGACGGACAGGGAAAGCGGCGAAGTTACCTTTGTCGATACCCTTCTGGAGAAGGACGAGGGCGTGCGCGCCACGACCACGCTGGAAGGTCTGCAAGGCCTGAAGCCGGTGACCCGGGAAGACGGCCACATCACCGCCGGCAATGCATCCCAGCTGTCCGATGGCGCCTCGGTCTGTGTTTTGATGAGTGACGAGGAAGCGGCCAAACGCGGCGCCAACGTCATGGGCATCTATCGCGGCATGGCCGTGCACGGTTGCGAGCCCGATGAAATGGGCATCGGACCGGTGTTCGCCATTCCGAAGCTGTTGGAACGGGCCGGCCTGGGCGTGGATGACATTGATCTGTGGGAATTGAACGAAGCTTTCGCGGTGCAGGTGCTCTATTGCCGGGACAAGCTGGGCATCGACAATGACAAGCTGAACGTGGATGGCGGATCCATCGCGGTGGGCCATCCCTTTGGCATGACCGGCTCTCGTCTTACGGGCCACGCTCTGATCGAGGGCAAGCGCCGGGGCGCCAAATATGTGGTGGTCACCATGTGTGTCGGCACCGGCATGGGTGCCGCGGGGCTGTTCGAGATCCCGCAATAAGACCTCAAATATGAAAACGGGCCCTTCGCCGGCGCGGTGAAGGGCCCGTTTTTTTGGCAAATTTTTAAAGAATTCGCAGAAGTAGGGTCTCTGCTTCTCTTTCGGCTTCGAACGCAATGTTAGAGAAATATCAAAAACGAGTTTGAACCTTGGCGGTCCTTGTGGGCCTCCAGGGCCACTTGGTTGCCATCAAGTTCAACTGGCATGATCATATCACGGAACAGCAGGTCGATATCAGGATATTGCTCCAGAACTTCCAGGTATGCTCCAGGTTCGAGCCTGGCCACACAATACGCCAGCGTTGCGAATAACCACTACCTAGCGGCTTGGCTTTTGTTCCGATTTTTATGCTATGTGAAACCTAGACGGTGCGTTCGGCTGGAAATTTGATCGTGACTGTCGTTCCGACATCGGGCTTGCTTTGCAATTCCAATGTGCCCCCATGCATTTCGGTCAAATTTTTCGCCAGGGGTAGGCCGAGGCCCGTGCCTGCGTGTTTTCGATTCAGGGCAGAGTCAATTTGACCAAAGGGCTGCAGCGCCTTGGCAATATCGCGGGCCTCAATTCCTATGCCGGTGTCGGTAACCTCAAACAAAAAGCCGTTCTCTGCATCGCGCCAAACCCTAAGATCGACAGAGCCCCCCGCGGGAGTGAATTTGATGCTATTGGACATCAGGTTGATCAATATCTGCTTTAACTTTCGCTCATCAACAAACAGCATCGGCAGATCATCAGGGATGCCGGTTTGAATTTTGACCCGCGCCTTATGGGCACGCTCCCGTACGAGCACGACAACGGAATTGACAAGATCAGTCGCTTTGATACCTACCTCGTCGAGTTCATCCGTGCCGAGTTCGACCTTTGAAATATCGAGAATATCATTTATCAGATTGAGTAGGAGCTGACCGGAATCGTAAATATCGTTTGCGTATTCCTGATCTTTGACACGTTCGTCCGGGCCAAAAAGGCCGCTTCTGATAATCTCCGAGAATCCAATGATGGCATTCAATGGAGTGCGCAGCTCATGGCTCATATTAGCTAGAAATTCCGATTTACTGCGGTTCGCTGTCTCTGCGTCGTCTAGCGCCGTACGCAAGGCTTCTTCCGTTTTGGCTAATTGCGTTACATCGACCGAAACCGTGGCGGTTGACCCGTCGGGAAGCCGTTGATCCCGAATGAGGATGCGGCGACCGTCTTGACGCTGGATCTCGAAACCTTCCTCTGATCCGTGATGTAGGCGCAGTCGTTCCGCCAACCAGGCGTCTTCATTGCCAATCGCGTCCAGGTATGCGCCCACAGCAAGTCCAGCGCGAATGTGATCCTCGAATTTTGTTCCAATTTCCAGGGTCTCGGAAAACAATTGGTTGATTTCCCGAAACTGGCGGTTGGCGAAGACCAATCTGTCGTCACTATCCCAAAGCGAGAATGTTTCGGCTTGGTTTTCAATTGCCGACTTAAGTTGGGAAAGTTGAGTATTTGCTTTGACTTCTGCGCTGATATCCTTGGCAATACCACGATAACCCTTAAACTCACCATTCTGGCCAAAAACCGGTTTGCCACTCGTGCTCATGGTTTGATCACCGTTGGGACTTCGACGTAGAAATCTAAAATCCTCAAAGGGTTTATGCAGGCGCAGAATTTCCAAATGTTCCTGCCAAGAAGCGCTGTCAATCGTTTCGGGTGCGCCGATATCCTGCCGCGTCTTGCCATAATGCCATTCAGGTTTCAGTCCCGTGATTTTCTGTACGCTGGCCGAAAAATTGATAAAGCGCAGGTTCGCATCCATTTCCCAGAACCAACCATTGATCTGATCCGCGAAATCCTCCAGCCGATGGCTCTCATTGGCTTCCCGTTCATTCGACCTTGTGGAAACTGTCGAAGTAGAATTGGTTTGATTCCGAATTCCAGGTCGATGCATTAAATTACCCAATCGTTTTCCGCAGGGTTCGCCGGGATCTATTATCACCATCGTGCGATGCCAGTATATCAGTCCGAGAGGCCATCACAGGAATTGTTGCGTCCTTCTACGCGGCTACTTTTGTGGACATGTCCCAAACAATACAAAATCGCGCCACATACGGTTCAAATTCGACAACTAAGATCGCAAAATATCATTACAGCTTCTGCAACTGGATTGTGGACAGAGAACAGTAAAAATTCAGTTACAGTCAGCCCGACTTGCAACATTTTGACTGCCCCGGAAGATGCCGCGTCAGGCCTTTTGATGCCGTGGACGGGTCCGCCCTGTCGCAACGCTGCTATCAGGCCATATTCGTCAGCAGAAATGGCCCCTCGGGTGGCTGTCGCCTGTGCATAATTTGATCGTGGCGTGGGCCCCGATGTGGACTGGCTAGAATTGAAATCTGGATGAGGAAACAAATTCAGATTGTCAAAAATTTGGCGGAAGAGAGTGGGAGTCGAACCCACCAGGCACGTCTAACGCCCCTCAACGGGTTTGAAGCCCGCGCGCAACACCGGAATGCGTTCCCCTTCCACCCGCCAATCTAAGGCCCATCGGTGCCTTGTTCAAGAATTATGCTATGAGCAGTCGTTAAGTATTCCTTTGAGTGATTGGCATGATGCAACAAGAAGAACAATTGCAGGTCACGGCAACCGCGCCGAATTGGTTTCATTGGGCCGTTGAACAGCGTGGTCAATCCCGCCGGGTCGAGGTGGAGGGCTGCTCGATCCATTATCTGCTCTGGCAACCCGACCATGACGCAGATGCCCGGGGCAATATTTTTTTCCTCCATGGCGGTGGGGCGCATGCCCATTGGTGGAGCCATATTGCGCCCTTCTTCCGGGCCGGCTACCGGGTCGTGGCCATGGATCTTTCGGGCATGGGGGACAGCGGTGACCGGGCGGAATATAACGCCAGCCTGCGGGCCGCCGAGATCCACGCGGTGATGGCGGATGCGGGATTGCATGCGGGACCGCTTGAGGAAGTGCGGCCGAAAACCTATCTGGTGGGTCATAGCTTCGGTGGTTTCATGGCCATGCGCTATGCCGCCGAACATAGCGATCGTCTGGCCGGACTGGTGATCGCTGATTCGCCCCTCTACCCCCCCGGCAAGGATGACGACCAACGCCGCCGCGCCAATCCCATGGGCGCCATCCGCTTGTATGCAACCTTTGAGGAGGCCGTCGAACGCTTCCGCCTGCGCCCCCGCCAGCCCTGCGACAACGATTATATCGTCGAATACATCGCCCGACATTCGATCAGGGAGGTAGAGGGCGGCTTCACCTGGAAATTCGACACCAACGCCATGGCCGGCCGCCGGTTCGCCGAACCGTTTCACGAACATCTGGCGGCCGCATCCTGCCCCGGCGCCTTCTTTTGGGCGGAAAACAGCGCCCTGGTCACGGACGAAATGGCCCAGTACACCACCGTCCTGCTGGGCCCCAACGCCCCCCTGGTGGTCATTCCCGCCGCCCACCATCACCTGATTTTGGACCAGCCCCTGGCCTTCGTGGCGGCGCTGCGGAGCTTGCTGGCGGCCTGGGAAGCCTCTGGCAACCACTAGATTTTGCGGTCGAACACCGAATCACATACAAAATATTGCAATATATCGTTGACAGGCTGTTGAGCCTCCCGTAAGAGGTGAGCCGTCAGTGCATGGACGCGGGATCTAGCAACCGACGCATCGGAAGGCCCGGGGGGGAAAGTAAACATCCCTTCGGGCCTTCTCTTTTGTGCCTCTTCTCTTTTGCGCTGTGATGTGGCGTACTGGCAAGGTGAATAAAACCAATAATAACGCCTGGATCGGCCGCTCCATTGCCCGGCTGGAGGACCCGGCCCTGCTGCGTGGTGGGGCCCGTTTCGCCGATGACCTGGCGACCCCCGCCAATGTCTGCCATGCCGCCTTTATGCGCTCTCCCATTGCCCATGGAGAGATCGTGGCCCTGGATACAGCCGCTGCCCGGGCCATGCCCGGCGTGGTCGCCATCATCACCGGCGCCGAAATGCTGGCCCATTCGGCGCCCTTCATCACCGGGGTCAAGGTGGCGGCGCCGCAATATGCCCTGGCCACGGATCGGGTTCGTTACGTCGGCGAACCGGTGGCCATGGTGCTGGCCCATGATCGTTATCGGGCCGAGGATGCGTTGGAGGCGATCAATGTTGAATATGCGCCCCTAACGCCCGTATTGGACGCAATGGCGGCGCTTGAGGGGTTGGTATTGCACCCTGATACCAACAGCAATGTGTTGCATGAGCGGTATTTCAGCTATGGCGACCCGGAAGGGGTGTTCGCGGCCGCGGCCCATGTTGTCGCGGGCACCTATCACTATCCGCGAAATTCCTGCACGCCCCTGGAATGCTTTTGCGTCATCGCGGATTACGATCCCGGCGAAGACGCGTTCGAGGTCACGGCGAATTTTCAGGGCCCCTACACCCTGCATACCGTCATGTCCCGGTCCCTAAAAGTGCCCGGCAATCGCCTGCGCCTGAAGACGCCGCCCGCCTCGGGCGGCAGCTATGGGGTCAAGCAGGCGGTGTTCCCGTATGTGGTGGCCCTTGGCGTGGCCGCCAAAATTGCCGGACGGCCGGTGAAATGGCTGGAAGACAGGTTCGAACATTTGACCGCCGCGACCTCCGCCACCAATCGGGTGACCACCTTGCGGGCCGCATTGGATAAAGAGGGCCGAGTGCTGGCCCTGGATTGGGACCAGTTGGAAGATTGCGGCGCCTACCTGCGGGCGCCGGAGCCGGCCACCCTCTACCGCATGCACGGCAACATGACCGGCGCCTATGCCATTGAAAACCTGGCCATCCATAACCGCGTGGTGGTGACCAACAAGACACCAACGGGGCTGATGCGCGGCTTCGGCGGGCCGCAGATCTATTTCCCCTTGGAGCGGCTGTTGGACAAGGCCGCCGCCGAACTGGGCCTTGATCCGTTGGCTCTGCGCCGCCGCAACCTGGTGCCCAGTGGGGCCATGCCCTACCGCACCGCGCCGGGCGCCCTGTTGGATTCCGGTGACTACACAACAAGCCTGGACCGGGCCGTGGCCGACGGTGGCCTGGACGACCTATTGTCCCGGCGTGACGCCGCCCGGGCCGAGGGGCGGCTTTACGGCATCGGCTATAGCGTCGTCGTCGAACCCTCGATCTCCAACATGGGCTACATCACCACTTTGTTGAGCCCGGAGCAGCGGGACCGCGCTGGGGCAAAAAACGGCGCCCTGGCCACGGCAACGGTGGGCTTTGATCCCTCGGGCGCGATCAGCGTCGCCGTGTCGTCCGTGCCCCAGGGTCAGGGGCACCGCACGGTGTTGGCCCAGGTGGTGGCGGATGTCTTCGCCATCACGCCGAAAGACGTCTCGGTGATGACCGAACACGATACCGCCAAGGACCCTTGGTCCATTGCGTCGGGCAACTATGCATCGCGCTTCGCCGGCGCCGTGGCGGGCGCTACCCATCGGGCGGCCATAAGTTTGCGCGACCGGCTGACCCTGATCGCGGCGGCGGACCTGAATGTGCCGCCCGACGAGGTGGCCTACGGCGCGGGGCGCATTTTTGCCCAGCACAACCCCGACAACGCCCTGCCCCTGGGCCGGCTGGCGGCCAAGGCCCATTGGTCGCCCCTGTCCATTCCCGATGGCGCCGGGGTGGGTTTGCGGGAGACGGCGTTCTGGAACATGGCGGAACTGACGGAGCCCGATGAAGGCGACCGTATCAATTCCTCCGGCGCCTATGGCTTCATTTTTGATTTCTGCGGCGTGGAGATAGACCCCGATACATTCGCCGTGCGGGTTGATCGATATGTCACCATGCATGACGCGGGCCGGCTGCTGAACCCCATGCTGGCGGACGGCCAAATCCGCGGCGGCTTCGCCCATGGTCTCGGCGCGGCACTGCTGGAGGAGCTATCCTATGCCCCCGATGGCGGCTTTCAGGCCGGTACCCTGGCGGACTATCTGGCACCCACGGTGATGGAAATAGCGGAACTGACCATATTGCATGACCAGACCCCGTCACCCTTCACGCCCCTAGGCGCCAAGGGTTTGGGCGAGGGCAACGCCATGTCGACGCCGGTCTGTATTGCCAACGCCGTATCCGACGCCCTGGGCCGGGAGATAACCGCCCTGCCCCTGACCCGCTCCAACTTGGCGGAATTGATGCTGGAGGCGGAGCCACCGGGCAAGGCGAAGGTGTTTCACGGTCATGCGTTGGAGGGCCGGGGCAGCACGGCGGTACCAGCATCACCGGAAGAAGTCTGGGCCATTCTGTTGGATGATAACAGGTTGGCGGCCGTGATCCCCGGTTGCCATGATTTGGTGAAATCAGGAGATAATAGTTACCGCGCCGATGTTACTTTGGGGGTGGGTCCCATCAAGGGCCGTTTCGCCGCCAAGGTGGCGCTGCAGGATTTGGACCCGCCTCAAAGTCTGCGGCTGGTTGGTTCGGCAACGGGGCCATTGGGCCGGTCGGAAGGGGAAGGGCATATCAGCCTGCATCCCACGAGAGAAGGGACGCAAGTCGACTACGCCTACACGGTTAGGATATCGGGCAAGGTGGCGGCTGTGGGCGGACGTATGATGGATGGCGCCGTCCGTGCCTTGATCAACCTCTTCTTCAAGCGTTTGGTGAGCCAAACCGGAGTGCGGGAAGAGCGCTTCGACCCAAGCTTTTGGGAGCGTCTGCTGGCGCTGCTGGGGGTGAACAGATGAAGCCGGCCGCGTTCGACTACGCCTGCCCGGACAACGTGGGCGAAGCCTTGACCATCCTAGCGGAGCGCGGGGCCGGCGCCCGCATCTGCGCCGGGGGGCAGTCGCTTGGCGCCATGATGAACCTGCGCCTGATGAGCCCGGAGGTGTTGATCGATATCGCCGGTCTGGACGAGTTGAAATCCATCGCCATGACTGGGGGCGCCATTGAAGTTGGCGCCGCCGTCACCCAGGCCGAGCTGCTGGCCTGGCCCGATCTGGCCAAAACCCAGCCTTTGCTGGCGTGGATGCTGCCCTGGGTCGGACACTACCAGACCCGTCAGCGCGGCACGATATGTGGCTCCCTGGCCCATGGCGACCCCAGTTCGGAACTGCCCCTGGCGCTGGCCGTGTTGGAGGGCGAGGTCTTGCTGGCCAGCCGGCGCGGCCGCCGGGTCGTTGCGGCCAAGGATTTTCAGCTTGGCATGATGGCCACGGATATAGCCGACGATGAGATGGTGGTCGCGGCGCGCTTTCCCACCGCGCAGGTTGGCGCGGTATCCGCGTTCCACGAAATCGCCCAACGGCATGGAGATTTCGCCATCGTTGCCGTCGCCGCCGTGGGCAATCGAAATAGCGTTCGCCTGGGCGTCGGCGGCGTGGCCGATAGCCCTGGCGTGATCGAACTGAAATGGCCGGTGAATAACGATCAATTAAACGATTTCGCCTGGTCCTTGGGCGGGGCCGACGATCAACATGCCACGGCGCGCTATCGCCGCGAACTGGTGCGCCGCATTGGCCGGCGCGTGGTTGACGAGGTGCGTGATGCGTTATCTTGAGGCCGGCAAACGCCACGCGGTACGCTTTACCTTGAATGGCGAGTTGGTCGAGGGAGAGGCAGAACCGCGTCTTTTGTTAAGCGATTTTCTGCGCCAGACGCTGGGCGCGTACGGCACACATGTGGGCTGCGAACATGGCTCGTGCGGGGCCTGTACGATCCGGGTGGACGGCAAGGCGGTGCGCGCCTGTCTGTTGTATGCGGTGCAAATGCAGGACCGGGCGGTGACCACCGTCGAAGGCCTAGCCGCGCCGGATGGCTTAAACGCCCTGCAGGCGGCATTGCAGAAACACCACGGCCTGCAATGCGGGTTCTGCACGCCGGGTATCCTGATGTCCCTTGAGCAACTGCTTGAGGAAGAACCCGGCGCCGACGAGGCGCGCATCCGGGATGTGCTATCGGGTCATATTTGCCGCTGCACCGGCTATCATGGCATCGTCCAAGCAGCCGTGGAGGTGTTTGGCGAGGTGTTCGGGAAACGCTGATGTTTGATCTGGGACGCACGTTTCTGGCCAGTGTCCGGCGCATGCCCGACGCGGTGGCGATTTCCGATGGGGAGCGGGTTCTGACTTACCGCGCGTGGCAGGACCGCATACTGGCCGTGGCCGCCGGCCTTGGCCTGGAAAAGGGCGACCACTTTGTCACCGTGCTGCAAAACCGCCACGAGGCCGCGACCCTGCACATGGCGGCGCAGCTCGCCGGATTTGTGATCACGCCCCTCAACTGGCGTTCCAGCGCGGAGGAGCTGGACTATGTCCTGGCCGATAGCGGCGCCAAGGTGGTGCTGTTCGAGGATGCCACCAGCGAGATCGTGGATTCCGCCCTTCCCGCCATCAACGTGGATCGGGACTGGGATGAATTGTGCGCCGGCCCGCTGGTGGAACCAATCTCCCGTGCCGCGGTGGGGGATAAATCCGTCATGCTCTATACCTCCGGCACGACGGGCCGGGGCAAGGGCGTGCCCCGCACTCAAGCGGCCGAGCGGGCCGCGGCCATGGCCCATGTGGCGCAAAATCAATACGGCCGGGGTGAAGTTACCTTGGGCGTGATGCCCCTGTATCACACCATGGGGGTGCGCGCGTTGTTAGCCTCCATTCTGATCAACGGCCATTTTGTCTGCCAGCGCCGCTTTGATCCGCGCCAGGCGCTGTCCCTGATCGCCGAGCACCGCATCACAAATTTATACCTGGTGCCGACCTTGTATCATGACCTATTGGCCTCGCCATTTTTCGCCGGCGTCGACACCTCCTCCGTGCGCAAGCTGGGCTTTGCCGGACAGGCCATGACCGATGGTCTGCTGCGGGATCTGGACGCGGCCTTCCAGCCGGAATTGTTTGTCAATCATTACGGCTCCTCGGAAATCTATACCTTCACCATCGAACCCAATGCCGCCCGGAAACCGGGTTCCGCCGGCAAGGCGGGCTTGAACCAGGAAATCCGTATCATTCAGCTTGATGCCCAGGGGCCCGGCGATGTGGTGGGGGAGTGCGAAGAGGGACAGATCATCGCCGCCCTGAATGGGGACGAGAGTTTTACCGGCTATTGGAACCGGCCCGACGCGGACGAAAAGTACCTGCATGACGGCTGGTATTACACTGGCGACATTGGCTATTGGGATACAGACGGCGATATTTTCGTCACCGGGCGGGTTGACGACATGATCATCTCGGGCGGCGAGAATATCCTGCCGGTGGAGATTGAAAGCGTTTTGTCCCTGCATCCCGGCGTGGGCGAAGTGGCGGTTGTGGGCCTGCCCGATCCCCGTTGGGGACAGGTGGTCACGGCCTTCATCGTGCGCCGGGGCGGGATGGCGGATGGGGCTGACGAGGCGGTTGACGGGGCAAGCTTGGACGCATGGTGTCTGCAATCGGACCTGCCGCCCTTTAAACGGCCGCGGGGATATGTCTTTATTCGAGAGGTGCCGAAATCGCCGGTGGGCAAAATTCTTCGCCGCATGCTGGTGAACGGCGACTATGCATTGGAAACGTAACCGGGAGTATACCGTTCATGTCCACGTCATTTGAAAGTCAGCGGGGTAAGTTATTGGAAGACCTTGATGGCTTCCGGGTCGAGATCTATCCGGATCGGGAGCGGGCCGATATCATTCTCGACCGACCGCCCCTGAATGTGATCGAGATGCGCCAGCGCGACCAGTTGCGCATGGTGTTCGAGGAACTGGACGCGGATGATCGGGTCCGCGTTATCGTCCTGCGCGCGGAGGGCAAACATTTCTCTTCGGGCGGCAATATCGCCGGTTTCCTGGCCGCCTCGCCGGAGCATGTTTCCAAGCTGGCCGACAACATCGGGGCGCCGAGCCGATGCCACAAACCGGTGGTGGCGCAAATCCGCGGCTACAGCTTCGGCGTCGGGTTCGAACTGCCCCTGGCTTGTGATTTCCGCATCTGTTCCGAGACGGCGCAATTTGCCCTGCCGGAACAGCGCATCGGCCAGATCCCCGGTTCGGGCGGCTCCATCCGACTCCTCCATATGATTGGCATCCAGCGGACCAAGGACATGACCTTCCGCTCCCGCCGGGTTTCCGGCGCCGAGGCCAAGGAATGGGGTTTTGTCCTCGACTGCGTGCCGGACGATAAACTGGAGGAGGCCGTGGATGCATTCGTGGACGAGTTGCGGGAATTCTCGCCCCTGGCCCAACGCACCATCAAGGGTGTCCTGAACGCGGCGCAAAATACCTCCGTGGAAGCGGGGATCGAGATCGAGGGCAATGCCTATGGCCGCCTGCGCACGTCGGAAGATTTCAAGGAGGGCGTGGAAGCCTTTCACGGCAAGCGTAGGGCCGCGTTCAAGGGCCTCTAGGCCATGAAGCCGCCGGCATTTGAATATCTGGCACCCCGCACCCTGGAACAGGCGGTGGCCGCCCTCGGCGCGGAGGATGCCAAGATACTGGCCGGCGGGCAAAGCCTGGTGCCCATGTTGAATTTCCGCCTGCTGGCGCCGTCTCTGCTGGTTGATATCACCCGTATTCCCGGTTTGGACAATGTTGATGACTGGGATGGCGGACTGCGCATCGGCGCCCTGACCCGGCATCATGCCTTGGAAACCTCGCCCCTGGTGCGGGATCGCTTCCCCGTCCTGCACGCGGCCATGGCAGAGGTGGCCCATCTGGCCATCCGCAATCGCGGCACCATCGGCGGCAGCCTGTGCCATGGCGACCCGGCGGCCGAGTTGCCCGGCATGGCGGTGTTGCTGGATGCCCAATTGCAGACCACGCAACGGACTATTCCGGCGGCGGAATTTTACGACGGAACTCTGTCGACGGTCTTGGGTGCGGACGAAATTCTGACGGATATCATGTTGCCGGCCCTGCCGCCGGGGACCGGTTGGGGGTTCGAGGAATTCGCCCGCCGGTCCGGCGATTTCGCGTTGGCCGCCGTGGGTGTGCTGATCGGCGGGGAAGTTCGGATCGTGGCCATCGGCGCCAATGAGAAACCAATCAGATTGTTGAATGCGGAAGCTTTGTTCAATGATGCATCGGACATTGATGCGGTGGCGGAAGCGGCGGGAAAGGAGGTCTCGCCGGAAGGCGATCTGCACGGCTCCGCCGAGTATCGCCGTCATTTGGTGAAAGTTCTAACCCGCCGGGCCCTTCGCGCGGCCTGGGAGCGGACGTCATGATTGCGGTTGTTGTCAATGGGGTGAGTTACGAGCGGGCGGTCGAGCCGCGCATGTTGCTGGCGGATTTCCTACGTTATGAGCTGGGCCTGACCGGCACCCATGTGGGGTGCGAGCAAGGCGTTTGCGGAGCCTGCACCGTCATCATGAACGGCGACAGCGTGCGCGCCTGCCTGTGTTTTGCCGTGCAGGCCGATGGCGCCGAGATCGAAACGGTGGAGGGATTGGGCACGGTCGATGATCTGAACCCCCTGCAACAGGCCTTTCAGGAACACCATGCCCTGCAATGCGGTTTCTGTACGCCCGGCATGCTGATGACCGGCGTTGACCTGCTGCGCAAATACCCCTTGGCCACGGACCGTGAGATTCGCGAAGGGTTGTCGGGCAACCTGTGCCGCTGCACCGGCTATGAACATATCGTCCGCGCAATCCGATCAGTGGTCGGGCGCTCAGTGGTTGGGCGTTCGGTGGCCGGACATGAACGTTGACGCCAGGCCCAAAATCATCGGCGCGGCCGTGCAACGGCGCGAAGACCCGCGCCTGTTGACCGGTCAGGGCCGCTTTGTCGACGATATTAACCTGCCCCGCATGCTGCACATCGCTTTTTGCCGCAGCGATCATGCCCATGCCAGGGTTTTGGAGGTCGATGTTGCCGCCGCCGCCGCCATGCCGGGGGTGGTCGCCATCTTCACCGGGGCGGATGTGCTGGGCACTTTCAATCCCATCCGCGCCACTTCCCGCATGGCGGATTATTATGCCACCGAGCTGCCCGTTCTGGCCCATGACAAGGTTCGTTATGTGGGTGAAGCAGTCGCCGCCGTGGTGGCCGAGAGCCGATATCTGGCGGAAGACGCCGCCGAATGCATCGCCGTGAGCTATGAACCCTTGGGCCATGCGGTCGATGTTCAGGCCAACGCGGAACCCGGCGGCCCGCTGTTGCACGAAGATGCGGGCACCAATGTCATCGTCTCGCGAAGTTTTCAGCGCGGCGATGCGGACGGCGCCATGGCGGATGCAGCCGTCCGTGTCGGGGCGACCTTCCGCATGCACCGCAAGACCCCTGCGGCCATGGAGAACCGGGGTTATGTGGCGGATTATGATCCCGGCCGCCGCGCCCTGACCCTGCATTCAACCACCCAGGTGCCCGGCATCGTGCGCGATGCCCTGGAGGAGATGCTGGAGATCCCCGGCAACCGGCTGCACGTGATGGCGCCCGACATGGGCGGCGGCTTCGGCGGCAAGGCCTCGTTGTACCCAGAAGAAGCTCTGGTCTGCCTTCTGTCCCGCCGCCTGGGCCGGCCGGTGAAATGGCTGTCTGACCGGTTGGAAGATTTGCTCACCACGACCCAGGCCTTTGACGAAATTGTCGAGGCGGAACTGGCCTGTGACGAGGGAGGCCATATTCTAGGCTTGCGGGCCGATTGCCTCGGCGACGTGGGCGCCTATTCCGTCTACCCCTGGACGGCGGCCATGGAACCGGTGCAGGTGGTCTCTTTCCTGCCCGGACCTTATAGAGTATCGAATTACCGGGCCCGGGCCCGTGCGGTGGCCACGTCGAAGGCGCCGACGGGGGCCTATCGCGGCGTGGGTCGGCCCATTTCGGCCTTCGTCATGGAACGCCTGATGGACATGGCGGCGGCCAAACTGGGCCTGGACCCGTTGGAGATGCGCCGGCGCAACATGGTCCGAGCGGACGAATTTCCCTACAAATCAGCCTCCGGCATTGTCTGGGATAAATGCGGCTTCATGGAATGCCTCGAAAGCGTCACCGCGGATTACGATGCTCTGCGCCGGCAACAGGCAGCGGCGCGCGCGGAAGGGCGGTGGGTCGGCCTTGGCCTGGCCTCCTACGCGGAATTAACGGGCCTGGGCAGCCGGATCGCCGTCGCGCCCGGCATGCCGGTCAATACGGGGACCGAGACGGCGACCATACGCATCGATTCCACCGGCGCGGTGACGGCGCATTTCGGCATCGCCTCCCACGGCCAGGGCCTGGAAACCACCCTGGCCCAGGTCATTGCCGAAGAACTGGGCGTCCGCGTGGAGGATGTCGAGGTGATCCACGGCAGCACCCAAGGCTTGGCGCACGGCACCGGCACTTTCGCATCCCGCAGTTCCGTACTGGCGGGCGGGGCGGCGATCATCACGGCCCGGGCCGTGCGGGAACAGGTTTTGAAGGCCGCCGCGCATATGTTCGAAGCGGATGCGGGCGATCTGGACGCGGCGGGGGGTGAAATTTTTGTCACGGGCACGGACCGCTCCATGAGCTTCCGGCAACTGGCCAAGGCGTTGTATTCCGAGATGGGCCGCTTCCCCAAGGCGCTGCGGGAGCAGATCGAGTTGCAGGCCACCCGCATGTACGACCCCTATTTCGGCACCACTTCGCCCGCCAGCCATTTGGCCATGGTGGAGGTTGACCCGGAAACATATGGCGTGACGATCCTGCATTATGGCGTGGCCGACGATTGTGGCCGGGTCATCAATCCATTGATCGTCGACGGCCAGGTCCACGGCGGCGTGGCCCAGGGCATCGGCGCGGCCTTGATGGAGGAGGTGGTCCACGACGGCGCCGGTCAAATTCTCACCGCCAGCCTGATGGATTACGTGCTGCCCACGGCGGTGGAAATCCCGTCCATGTCGGTCCACCATGTAGAGGAATTTTTACCCGATAACGTGGGCGGCTTTCGCGGCATGGGCGAGGGCGGCACCATTGGCGCGCCCGCCGCCCTGGCCAACGCCGTTTCCGACGCGGTGGGCGAGGATATCAATGTGCTGCCCATGACGCCGGAGCGGCTGTATTGTTTGCTGAACAGAGACGAGGAGTAAGACATGGAATTTGGCTTGGCGGGCAAGGTTGCCCTGGTGAGTGGCGGGGCCCGCGATGTCGGCCGGCAAATCGTTCTGGCTCTGGCCGGGGAAGGCGCCGCCGTGGCGATCAATTATCGCGGCTCGGAAGCGGCGGCCAATGAATTGGTGGCCCAGATCGAAGGGCAGGGGGGCACCGCGCGGGCCTATGGCGCCGATGTCACCGACTACAGGGAGGTCTGCGCCATGACCGAACAGGTGGTGGCCGACCTTGGCGCGTTGGATGTGCTGGTCAACAACGCCGGTTATGTCACGCCGCAACGGTTCGCCCAGACCGGTCCCGATGACTGGCATGCTCAGATCGACGTCGGTCTGTACGGCGTCATCCATTGTTGCCATGCCGCCGTCAAACATCTGGCGGCATCTGGCGATGGGCGGATAATCTCGTTGGCGGGAGACTCGGCCCGGGTTGGCGAAAAGGGTCTGTCGATCACCGCTGCCTCCCGCGGCGGTGTCCTGGCCCTGACCAAGTCCCTGGCCAAGGAGCTGGGCCCCGATGGCATCAAGGTTAACGCGGTGGCCCTGGGTCTGGTGGAAACCGGGCACAGTGACAAGGATTGGCTGGAGGCCAACATGGCAAAGATCGTGCGCAACTATCCCACCGGCCGCATTGGCCAGCCGGAAGACGTGGCGCCCATGGTGGCCTTCCTGGCCTCCGCCGGGGCCTCTTGGGTAACCGGGCAGATAATTTCAATTAGTGGCGGATATTCGATGGTGGGTTAATACCAACCGGCACTGATAAGTACCCATAGAGATCGTCTCCGCGCTCCCTCGGGT
>JAPYUH010000309.1 GCA_029936195.1 Alphaproteobacteria bacterium | reverse complement strand
TAGTGGCAGGCTCCTTGCTGCGTTGGGATCAAAGTAACTCAGATACCAACCTTCGATAAATCTACGGAACGCGGAAATTCTTGGATGCTGCTTCAATGAACCCAAGGTAGCTATACCTAGTTTTCGCTTGTCTTCGAGTCCAACGACCTCCGTCTCTTTCGATTCTTCCCCTGCTTCGTCACCAATCAGTTTTTCAAGAAATTCGAGAATATCAACAATCTCTTCTTCGTCGCCAATATCCCACCACCTTTCTTCGCCTTTCCATACGACACCTTCTCCATCGTTCAAATATAGAAATGAAAATGGTCGACCATATTTCTAATTTTTGCGTCGTTGGCGGAGTCGTTCCTTCAAGACATAGGGGCGACGAGCATCATCTAAGTCAATTTCAAGTTCGTAGGTTATTGGGCGAGCGTTTCCACTTTCCTTGTAATAGATTTCGAATTGCATGGATCCGTCATGTCCGTGTGTTCGAATTTTCTCGAATCCACCGCGACCTCGAGCATCACAGGCTTCTTCAACTCCTGACTTTAAGCAATCGGCCAGAAAGCCAAAAGCATTAAAAAGCGTACTTTTGCCCGCACCGTTCCTCCCAATTACCACAGTCAATGGCGTGAGTGGTTTAGCGCTTTGTTGATTCCAAAGCCGGCCGAGCGTGACATCTTTCTATGCTCCGAAATTTCTTACTCGAAACCCCTCGATTTTCGCCATGTTGCCCGACCCTCAGCTTTATTCACCACAACATACTGTATGTATGCCGGATTACTCGAAAATTTTGATATCTGAACCAATCAAGGGTTATTTCTCCTTGGGAAACCAATAGTTCAGATATTCCACGTAGGCCGCCGGGTCATCCTGTCCGGCCACTTCGATCAAATGCGACGTGGTGAAAAGGCGGCTGCCGGCGTCCTTGTCCTCCACCGCCATCAAGCCAATGCGATCGCGCACGCGGATACCGTCGCCGATCACCGTGGGCTTCAATATGCGGACCTTGTTCATGCCGTAGTTCAGGGAATGCTTGCCATCGACCGGATCAATACCGGCGGCGCGAACGAAATAGGTGATCAGGCTGACCAGAAAAAAGCCGTGGATAATGGTGCCGCCATAGGGGCTTTCCCGGGCCGCGCGGTCACGGTCGTTGTGCATCCAGGTGGGCCAGCGGGTGACCTCGCCAAAGATGTTGACCTGCATCTGATCAATATCCAGCCATTCGCTCAGGCCGATTTCCTGGCCAATGTATTCATGGGCATTGGCCAGGGTAATGTCTGGGTGAGCCATTTCGCGGCTAAGCCCCTTTTTTCAGCGCCGGGCCGTCAAACCGTTCGTGGCTGGCGATTTCCTCCACCGGCTTACGGCTTAGCTTCGTCAGCTGCTTGACCGGCTTGCCAAGGGGTACCACGGCGGCCACGGCGAATTCAGCGGGGATGTTCAACAGCGCCTGGACCTCCCCCTCGCGGGCCGCCGCCAGGGTGGTGATGGTGCCGCCGAACCCGGCCTGCCTGGCGCCGAGCAGGACGTTCCAGACAAAGGGATAGATCGAAGCGCCGGAGATCATGCCGATACGGTCCAGATCCTGATCCATGGAGGCGACCACTTTCAAATCGACCACGAAGACCAGAACGACGGAGGCGTCCTTGAAGGAATTGATCAACATTTCCGCCGGCCGCGTCGCCTCGATCTCCGCCGCCGAGACCGCCGTTGGCGTCCAGGCGTTCCAGGGGCTCTCTCCCGCCTTTATCTGCGCCACGTAGCGCTTTGCCGCTGGCTCCGCCAGTTTGGAGAGGGCATCGCGGCTGCCCTGGTCGCGCACCACGACGACCCGGTTGCCCTGGCGGTTGCCGCCCGAGGGCGCGAAACGGGCGTTTTCGATCAAATCGTAAATCAGCGCGTCCGGCAGTTCCTCGCCGGTGTAATCTCGGGCCGAAAATGTCGTCCGCATGACGTCGTTCAGTTCCATTCGCCTAGCCTCCTCAAATGTTGGCGCGAAGCTTGCTGTGGCGGAGCGACGGCGTCAAGCGCCGCCCCGGATTAACCGTCTCGGAAAAACAGCGCCATCTGGCTTGGCGCTCCGAACGCGGGATGGGCCCAACCGATGCCGGAGAATTCCACCGCGTAGCCATTGCGCCCGGCCACGCCCCGGCTCCAGGTTTCGAATTTGGCCCGGATCCATTCAAATTCATGGCCCGGATGGCGTAGGCGGTGGGCCGGCACGCCCAGCAAATCATTGCATTCCTGGTTCGGCGTGGTGATCACCACCAGGCGCGGGCAAAAGCTGTTGAAGACCGCGCGCTCCACCTTCGAGAGTCGGTCGGGCGGGATATGTTCAATGGTCTCCAGCAGAATGGCGGCGTCATAATCTTGCAGGTTCGGGTCGGCCTCGGCAAAGGATTGGTTCACCACCGCCACCCTGCCATCCAGCGCAATCTTCGCCGCCGCCAACGCTCTCCGGCATTTTTCCAACGCCGATTGGGAGATATCCAGCCCGGTGACCTTTTGAAAAAAATCATCGCCAGCCAACGCCAGCATTAACGGTCCCTCGCCGCAACCCAGATCCAGTATCCTGGACGCGCCATGTTCCCGCAAGGTATCGAGAACCAGCTTCAATCGCTCTTCATGCAGGGATGTGGGCATGGGCCATTGTAGCATGGGCGGATTGGAAATAGGGTGGCGCCATGGATGATTTAAACTATGACATCGCGGTTATCGGCGGCGGCATCGTCGGCACGACGGCGGCCTATTTCCTGGCCCGCGAGGGCATGAAAGTCGCGCTGGTGGAACGGGGCAGGCTGGCCGGCGGCACCTCGTCCAAAAGTTTCGCCTGGATCAACGGCACTTCGAAGACCGCGGATGAAAACTATCATCGCCTGAACGCCCGCGGCCTGGCCGCCTATTGCGAATTGGCGGTGGAATTCGGCGAAGATGCCCTGGGGCTGAACCCGGCGGGATCCCTGAACGTGGTGCGAAGATCCGATGCCGCCGGATATGCCGCCGCCAAGGAACGTGCCCGCGTGCTGGCTGAATTTAGCTATCCCGCGACCTGGGTCGACCGCAAAGTTCTTGGCGCGATGGAACCGCATGTGAATTTTCCCGATGATGCCGAGGCGCTGTACGCCATGGCCGATCCTTGTCTGAATGCGCCCCATTTCGTCCGCTTCATGGCCGACCAGGTCCGCGCCCGGGGCGGCACGGTTTACGAGGATTGCGCCGCGCAAACCCTTGAGGTGCGAGATGACGGCCAGGTCACGGGCCTGGTCACCGAAAAAGCCACCCTGCACACCGAACGTGTCCTGCTTGCCGCCGGCCCCGGCACGCCGGAGGTGTTGAGCGAACTGACCGGCTATGACGCATACGCCGCCCGCTTTCCCTTGCGCAAGGTGCCGGGGCTGTTGCTGCGCACGCCGTCGAATTCGCCGCACCGCCTGATCCGCCATGTCCTGTATCTATCCATGGACGCCGAAATTCACATGCTGCCCGATTTCAACGGCGGCTTGAAAATCGGCGCCGATGACACCGACGGCATGGTCGAGGCGGACAGCGCGCTCGAACATCTGCACAACGTCGCCGCCATTCTGCTGGACCGGGCCAAGGACTACCTGCCGGGTTTCGCGGGCCGGGATTGCCTGGATAAATGCGAACTGACCGTCGGCGTCCGCCCCTTTCCCGAGGACGGCCACAGTCTGGCCGGCGCCCTGCCTGGCGCAAAAGGCCTCTACCTCATTGCCACCCACAGCGGCATCACGCTGGCGCCCGCCATCGGCGGCCTGATGGCGGAGCTGATCACTACCGGCGCGACACCCGAGATGCTGAAACCGTTCACGTTGGAGCGGATCAAAGGTTTTTAGGCGGCCCACTTCCGCTGCAAAATAACAGTGGCGCCAACGATCAGAATCAAGCCCGGATAGGTCGCCAGGGGCGGCAACGGCTCGCCGAAGCCGAGGCCGATCAGCAGGACCAGGGCCGGGTTCAGGTAAATATAGGAGACCA
>JAPYUH010000041.1 GCA_029936195.1 Alphaproteobacteria bacterium | reverse complement strand
ATTCAATAAAGATTCGGACTGACAGTCAATATGTTTCTGACGCAATTTCTAATGGTAATACAATCAGAAGCAATCAGGCTATGTGGCGTGACTTTATGGAATTGACTAAAGACAAAGCGGTGAGAGTCGTATGGATCAAAGGCCACAACGGTGACAAACATAACGAACGTGCAGATAGCCTAGCTCGAAACCAAGCGATGAAGGCAAAACAAGCAGTTGAGAACGCGCCCTTTGGCAGTTCTTAGTCTAACGCCACGAAAGTAAAGAGATAAAACGCAGGGAATGGTCAAGTCTTGCTTCTTGCATTCCGCCTACTCTGACAGAACGAAAATCGGGAACGTAATCCGCTCTTTCCTGCGGAAAAGCGGTTACGTCCCCGCTATTCTTGCGCTTGGCTGCTGGAATTTTTGCGTCGGTGGTGTTAGGACGCCAGCCGATCAATCAGTTTATGCATCAAATCCTCGCACGCCTCCACCTGGGACACCTCGATATATTCATCGGGCTTATGGGCCACCGATATACTGCCCGGGCCGCAGATCACGGAGGCGACGCCACCCTTTTGGAAAATGCCCGCTTCGGTGCCGTAGGAGACCGCGTGGGTCTGGTTGCTGCCCGTGAGGGCCAGGACCAGGGTTTCGGCTGGGGAGCCCTCTTCGGGCAATAGGGGGATGACCTCGCCGCGCACCTCGACCCGGATGTCGGCTTCTGGGTGCACGGCGCGCATTTTCGGCAGAACTTCGGCTTGTGCGAAGGCCTCGAAATCGGCCACGATCTCGGCGCCGTTGACGCCGGGGCAAGTGCGGTATTCCCACCAGAACGTGGTTTCCTTGGGGATGATATTGCCCGCCGTGCCGCCATTAATGGTACCGACCTGGATGGTGGTGTAGGGGGGATCGAAACGGGGATTAACGTTGGTCGTCTGCATCTCCTCCGCCCGCTCGGCCAGATAGTTGATCAATTTGGCGGCGGCGAAGATGGAATTGACGCCCTTGTGTGTCTCCGACGAATGGCCTTCCAGCCCGGTTACGGTCGTTCTGATGGCGCAACAGCCTTTATGGGCGTTGACTACCTTCATCTCCGTCGGCTCCCCAACGATCAGGGCCTGGGGGCGCACGGGCAGGCCCTGGAGGTGGCGCGAGAGGTCGGGGGCGCCCAGGCAGCCCACTTCCTCGTCATAAGACAGCGCGAAATGGATCGGCAGGTTCAGCCCGCGGGCGACCATTTCGGGCACCAGGGCCAGGGCGATGGCCGAAAAACTCTTCATATCCGCCGTGCCCCGGCCATACAGGCGGCCGTCGGCTTCCGTCACCTGGAACGGCGCATGGGTCCAGTCCTGGCCATCCACCGGCACCACGTCCGTGTGGCCCGACAGCACCACGCCGCCGTCCACCATGGGGCCGACGGTGGCGAACAAGTTGGCCTTTTTGCCGCTGCCGTCGTGGATCAGGGTGGACTCCACACCATGGCCGGCCAGATAGTCGCGGATGAAATGGATCAGGCCCAGGTTGGATTCCCGGCTGGTGGTATCGAAGGCGACCAAACGGTCGATCATCTCGCGCGGCGTAAAGGCTTGAGCGGCCATGTTTTTTTCCCCTGCTGGATATCTGCCCAAACAGCCTCATAGCACATCGCCGCCCGTTGCGGCATGAAAGACTGATGCTTGATCGGGCGCGCGGGGTTGTGTAGGTAGCGATCATGACCTGGCAGGTGCGAAAGGCAGTGTTGCCCGCTATTCTGGTGGTGGCGGCCGTGGCGGGCGCCATTGTGCTGGTGCGGACAAAGCCCGTGGTCGCCCCCTCTGACAAGGTGGAGCAGCCCTGGCTGGTATCGGTCAGCGCCGTCACCCTGGCCGATGTGCAACCGACACTGCGCCTGTTCGGCGAAATTGTCCCTGGCCGGGAGGTGGAATTGCGCGCTCTGGTGGCGGGCGAAGTGGTGGCGGTGGGCGAGGCCTTTGTCGATGGGGGCGTGGTGGCCAAGGGCACCATGATCATCGGCATTGACGCCTTTGATTATCAGGCAAAATTCGATGAGCTATCGGCCCAAATTGGCGAGGCCCGCGCCCGGTTGGAGGAGATTACGGCGCACCGGATGTCCTATCAATCGGCCCTAGCCCGGGACCGGGAATTGGTCAAACTGCATCTACGGGACGTCGAACGCATGCGCTCGCTTTCGGGCCAGGGCACCGTATCCGCCAAGCGCATGGATACGGCCCGCATGGAATTGACCAAGCAACGGAAAGCCACCGAGATGCGCCAGAGCGACCTGGCGGCCGAGACCGCCCACGTCAAACAGCAAAAGGCGGTGATCCAGCGCCTGGGCGTCGGCCTGCGGCGGGCCGAACGGGATTTACAACGGGTTCGCCTGACGGCGCCATTCGATGGCTATCTGGCGGATGTCCAGGCCCAGGTCGGCCGGCGTCTGAATGCCAATGACCAGGTCGCCAGGCTGGTCGATGCCAACCGGTTGGAGGCCCGGCTGACCCTGTCCGACAGCCAGTATGGCCGCCTGGTCTCGGAAGGTCCCCTGGCGGGCCGGCCGGTGCAAATCATCTGGCGGGTAGGTGGCAAAAGCTTCCCCTACGCCGGGCGGCTGGACCGCATCGGTGCCCGCATCGACAGCACCAGTGGCGGGGTGCGGGTCTTCGCCCGCCTGGATGGCGCGGACCCGGGCAAACTCCAATTGAGCAGTCCATTGCGGCCCGGCGCCTTTGTCTCCATCTCCCTGCCGGATCAAGTCTATCACAAGGTGGCCCGCCTGCCCGAAAGCGCGCTGTACAACACCAACGCGGTCTATGTCGTCAAAGGCGAGCGGTTGGAAAAGCGGGCGGTGCAATTGCTGGCCCGGGTTGGCAACGATGTCCTGTTGCGCGGCGAACTCAAGGATGGTGATCAAGTGGTCACCACGCGGTTCGCGGAAATCGGCCCCGGCCAAAAAGTGGAAGTGCGTTAGTGTCCCCCGCCGATCTGGTCCGCCTGTTCGTCCGCCACCGCAACGCCGCAAATTTGTTGATGGTGATCATGCTGGTTATGGGCGCGGTCTCGCTCTCGCGCCTGAACACCCAGTTTTTCCCGGATTTCGGCATCGACATGGTCTCCATCAACGTGGTCTGGCCCGGCGCCAGCGCCGATGACGTGGAAGCCAATATCGTCACGGCCATCGAACCGGAAGTCCGCTATCTGAACAATGTGGACAAAATCACCTCGTTTTCCGTCGAAGGCGTCGCCACGATTTTGGTGGAATTCAACGCCGGCAGCGACATGCAGGCCGGCCGCGCCGACGTGGTCTCGGCGGTGGCCCAGGTCACCACCCTGCCCGAGGGCAGCGAAAGCCCCCGCATCCGCCGGGTCGCCCGGTACGATACCATTTCCCGCATCGCCCTCTCCGGCCCGTTTAGCGAAAGCGCCCTGAAAGCCATCGCCAAGCGGATCCGCGAGGGCCTGCTGGCGCGCGGCATCGATCAGGTTCTGATGTTTGGTGCCCGGGACGAGGAAATCTGGGTCGAAATGACGCCGCGCACCCTGCGCCGGCTGGACCTGAACCTGGAAGATATCGCTGCCCGTATCCGCCGGCGCAGCCAGGATCTGCCGTCAGGCAATATCGAAGGCCAGGTCGAAAAACAGATCCGCAGCCTTGGCCTGCAAACCACCGCCGCGGGCTTGGGCGGCATTGAAATCCGCTCTTTGCCCAATGGCGAAAAACTCCACCTTCGCGATGTCGCCCAGGTGCGCGAGGCCTTTGAAGCGGATGCACCAGAGGGACGCCTGGCGGCCGACCGGGCCATCGAATTGCATGTGAAGCGGGCGGTGGGCGCCGATGCCCTGGATATTTCACAAACCGTCGAGGAATATTTGGCCGAATTGCGCCAAACCCTGCCGCCGACCCTGACCCTGGAACATTACGATGTCCAGGCAGGCCTGATCCGGGAACGGATCGCCATTCTGCTGAAAAACGGCCTGGGCGGCCTGGCGCTGGTACTGATCATTCTGTTCATCTTCCTGAACCTGCGCGTCGCCATCTGGGTTGCAGCCGGCATTCCCGTCGCCTTGATGGCGACCATGGGCGTGATGTTGTTGAGCGGGCAGTCCATCAACATGGTCAGCCTGTTCGCCCTGATCATGACCTTGGGCATCATCGTCGATGATGCCATCGTGGTTGGCGAGCATGCCGCATCCCGCCGCCGCCACGGCATGAGCGCGCAGGAGGCGGCCGAACAGGGCGCGTTGCGCATGCTGGCGCCGGTGGTGGCATCTTCCCTGACCACGATTGCGGCCTTTCTGCCCCTGATCCTGATCAGCGGCATTATCGGCACCATTCTGTCCGCCATTCCCTTGGTCACGGTGTCTGTTCTGGTGGCCAGTCTGGTGGAATGTTTCCTCGTCCTGCCCGGTCACTTGCGCGGCGCCCTGGTGGCGGGACGCGACCAGGAATCCCGGGCGCGGGTCTGGTTCAACCGCCATTTCGACAATTTCCGCGCCGGGCCCTATCGGCGTTTGTTGGCGGTCTGCGTGGAATGGCGCTATCTGACCCTGGCCACCTCCATCGCCGCCCTGATCCTCTCCCTGGGCATCATTGGCGGCGGCCGGGTCGGCTTCCAGTTCTTTCCCACGCCGGAAGGCGATATCGTCTATGGTAACGTGGTGATGCAGCCCGGCACCCCGCGCGACCGCACGGAAGCCATGGTGGCCGAAATGGAGCGCGCCGCCCATGCCGCCGCCGCCAAATCAGCCGAACTTTCGCCCGGCAACCTGGATGCCGGCGAAAACCGAGAAAGCCTGATCCATTCCACCTTCGGCAAGTTGGGCAAATCCCAGGCCCGGAATTTCCGCAGCGTCAGCGGTGATAAATACGGCGGCTTGTATGTGCAGTTGGTCCCCTCCGACCACCGTCAGGTCCGCATGCCGGACTTCATTGAATCCTGGCGCGAGAATATCCGCCTGCAGCCCGGTGTCGAACGCATCAACCTGAACGAACGCAAGGACGGCCCGCCGGGCAAGGAGGTCGACATCCGTCTCAGCGGCGGCAGCACCCATGAGCTGAAGGCGGCGGCTATCGAGGTCAAGGCCTTGCTGAGCCGCTTTCCCGGCGTCAGCGATGTGGAAGACGACCTGCCCGTGGGCAAGCAGGAGGTGATCTTGGAGTTAACGCCCCGCGGCCGGGCCTTGGGCTTTTCCACCGACAGCGTCGGACGCCAGGTGCGCGACGCCTTCCAAGGCGCCATCGCCAAGCGGTTCCCCCGCGGAGATGAAGAGATCACGGTGAAGGTGCAGTATGCCCGCGGCGCCATCACCACCGAAGATTTGTTGAACCTCTACCTCCGCGCCGCCTCGGGCGCGCAGGTACCGTTGAGCGAAGTGGTCTCCATGCGGGAGAAAATCGGCTTTGCCCGCATCCGCCGACACAACGGACAGCGCGAAGTGGCGATCACGGGCGAACTTGACGAAAACAAAATCGGCTCCGCCAAGCTGCTCGCTGCACTTGAAGTCAGCGAACTGGCGGACATCGCCCGCAAGTACGGCCTGCACTACAGCTTTGCCGGCCGGGCCGAGGAGCAGGCCCGCACCATGGCAGACATGCGCCTGGGCGCCCTGGTCGGCATGGCGGCAATCTATGTCATTCTGGCCTGGGTCTTCTCGTCCTACACCCGGCCCATCGTGGTCATGGCCGTGATCCCCTTTGGCGTGGTCGGCGCCGTGCTCGGTCATTTGCTCCTGGGTTTCGATCTTAGCCTTCTGACCCTGGTTGGGCTGCTGGGTCTGTCGGGCATATTGGTCAATGACTCGATCATTCTGGTCTCCACCATCGACGAGCGAATCTCTACGGGAGAGGATACCGTCCAGGCCATCATCGGCGGCAGTCAGGACCGCCTGCGCGCGGTGTTGTTGACATCATTGACCACGATTGGCGGCCTGCTGCCCCTGTTGTTCGAGACCAGCCTGCAGGCACAATTTCTCATTCCCATGGCCATCACCATGATTTTCGGACTGGCCGTGGCGACATTCCTGGTTTTGCTGGTGATCCCGTCGCTGGTCGCGATCCAACTGGACGTCCACAATCTGCGCGAAAGGAACAGAGCCCGGAGCGCGCTATGGCCGGAAAAATGGGCCACCTATCAAGCAAAGCCGTTTCGGGAAAAGTTGCGGATATTCCTGGATTTCCTTGACCGGATGGTCTCCGGCATCGGCTTTTGGACCGCCGCCGTCACTATCACCATCATGATCATCGCCCGGATCTTTGAAATCGTGGCCCGCAAGGTGTTCGACTACGTCACCATTGTTCCCCAGTACATCGAATGGTCCATGTTCCTGTTGCTGGTCTTCCTGACATTGGGTTTTAGTTATGTACGCGGCGCCCATGTGCGGGTGGATATCATCCGCGACCGGCTGCGGCCGCTGGCCCGGAAACGTATTGAACTGGCCGGCCTGCTGTTGTTCATGGCGCCGTTCGCGGCGGTGATCCTGTACTTCGGTATTCCCCATGCCGAGGAAAGTTTCAAAAGTGAGTCGTTCATCCGTGGGCTTTTGAAAAGCGCCATGCCCTTTGGTATCGGTCTGTTCTTAATAGCCGCCGTGGTGGCCGCCCTGCGCAATCTGTCCCGCCGTCGCGGCAAGGATTAGACCGGTATGTTCGAATTTGTCGATGTCCTGCCCTATCTCATGCTGGCCAGCCTGGCCATTTTGATTTTTTCCGGCTTGCCCATCGCGGTGCTTCTGGCCGGCCTGGGCATCACATTTTGCCTGATCGGCATCGCCCTGGACGAGATGCAGTGGATCGCCTTGTTGAACGTCCCCCTGCGCCTGTATGGCAGCATTAACGGCAGCCAAATCTATCCCACGGTGCCGATGTTGTTGTTCATGGGCATGGCGTTGGAGAAGAGCGGCATTGCCCGCGATCTGCTGTTGTGCCTGCAACATATTTTCGGCCGTCTGCCGGCGGGCATGGCCATTGCCGTCACCTTGTTGGGTATTTTACTGGCGCCCACCGCCGGCGTAGTTGGCGCCTCCGTCGCCACATTGGCGCTGATCGCCCTGCCGACCATGCTGGAACAAGGTTACAAACCCTCCCTGGCCAGCGGCGTGGTGGCGGCGGCGGGAACCCTTGGTCTGATCCTGCCGCCGGCGATCATGCTGTTTTTTTTGGCCGGCCAGCTTCGCACCCCCATCGGACACATATTCCTGGCCGCCCTGTGGCCGGCGGGCATTCTGGTTGTGCTCTATCTAGCCTATTACGTAACAGCGGCGATCATTTCGCCGCCCATCCCCGCCACGGGCCGGACCGAACAGGATTGGAGCCGCGGCTGGACGAGCTGGCAATGGTTCGGTTTTTATATCCGCGGATTGATCATGCCCGCAGGCCTGATTTTCCTGGTCCTGGGTTCGATTATTTTTGCTTGGGCCACGCCGTCCCAATCCGGCGCAGTGGGTGCCGCGGGCGGGCTGCTGTTGATGCTGTTGAACCGGCGGCTGACCTGGCCGCTGTTCCGCGAGGTGATCGAGGGGACGGCGTTGATGACGGCCATGGTTTTTTTTGTGGTCATGGCGGCCAACGTTTTTTCCTACCCCTTCCGCTTTTTCAGCGGCGACGAGGTGGTCAGCAATATGCTTGGCGGCCAGCCGTTCGGCGATTGGGGCATGCTGCTGACCATAATCGGGATCATCTTCATCTTGGGTTTTTTCATCGACTGGATCGAGATCACCATCATCACCCTGCCCCTGTTCCTGCCAATTTTGGTGGATTTAGATTTTGCCGAGCATGCCGGCGAGGGCACGGCCAAGGCTTTGTGGATGGCGACCTTGATCGCCCTGACCCTGCAAACTTCGTTCCTGACGCCGCCCTTTGGATTCGCACTGTTTTTTCTCAAGGGCGCCGCCCCGCCGGAAGTAAAAATTGGCGATATTTATCGCGGCATCATTCCCGTCGTGGGCGCGCAAGTGTTCGTCATCGGACTGGTCATGGCCTTCCCCCTGCTGGCCAACTGGCTGCCCAATCAGGTTTTTGAATAGGACGGATTCCAGACTAGCTGGAAAAGCCAGGCCGGCCTGGAACCATCTCAATAAAAGCTAGCTCCGCCAAAATGTCCGCGTGAACAGGACCATCACCGTTAACAATTCCAACCGGCCCAGCAACATGCCCGCCGCCAGCAGCCATTTCGCCATGTCGGGCAGGGGCGCGAAAGTGCCCGATGGACCAATTACATCGCCCAGGCCCGGGCCGACGTTGGAGATGGCTGTCGCCGCGCCGGAGACGGCGGTCAGAAAATCCAGCCCCATGAGGCTCAACAACACCGCCATCACGGCGAAACTGAGCGCAAAGAGGAAGAAAAAGCTCATCACCGAATCCATTACAGAATCAGGAATGGGGCGGCGGTTGAAGTTGGCGACGAAGACGCCATGGGGCTGCAACAGGCGGCTCATTTGACTATGAGCGGCGGCATACAGCACCTGGAAGCGGAATATCTTAATGCCGCACGAGGTGGAGCCGGCACAGCCGCCAATGAACATGACGAAGAAAAACAGCACCACCGCAAACCCGCCCCACTGCCCGTAATCATCCGTGACGTAGCCCGTGCCGGTCATAATCGATGTCACGTTAAAGGCGGTGAAGCGCAAGGACTGGGCCAGGGGCAAATCATTGCCGCTGATCTGGTAGAGGGTCATGCAGCCAATCGCCGCGGCCAGAATGGCAAAGAACCAGCGCACCTGGCTGTCCCGCCACAGGGCCAGAGGCCGGCCCCGGACGACCTGAAAATACAGCAGGAACGGCAGGCTGCCGATGATCATGAAGGTCATGGCGGTGAAATCGATCAAGGCGCTGTCATAGCTCCCCATGGACAGATCCGAGGTGGAAAACCCACCCGTCGCGATCGTCGTCATGGCATGGGCGGCGGCCTCGAACGGCGGCATCCCCGCCGCCCAGTAGACGATGGCGCACAATAGCGAGAGCGCAAGGTAGATGATGCTGATGGCACCCGCGATCTGCGCGGTGCGGGGCAGTACCTTTTCCGAGGCATCGGAGGATTCCATGCGAAACAGTTGCATGCCGCCGACCTGCAACAGGGGCAGAATGGCCACCGCCGTGACGATGATGCCGATGCCCCCCATCCATTGCAGCAACGCCCGCCAGATCAATATTCCCGGCGGGGCGGACTCCAGCCCCGAAATCACCGTTGAACCGGTGGTCGTGATGCCCGACATGGCTTCGAAAAAAGCATCAGTATAACTCAGATTAAGCTCCGAAAAGACGAACGGCAGGGCACCAAAGGCCGGCGTTACGACCCAGACGGAGGTCGTCAGAATAAAGGCCTGACGCAGGTTCAGGTATTCACCGCTGCCCCAGCAGGTGATGCTCAGGGCGGCGCCGACGAAGCCGGTTACAAAGGCCGCCGCCATGAAAACCTGCCAATCAGGGTGGCCGACGCGGGCATCGAGCATGGCCGGCACCAGCATGGCCAGGCCCAGGATCAACAGCAAGATGCCGTTGACCAGGAAAACCGCCCTGAATTCCCCCATGTTGCCCCACTCCGCTCTATCTGGCCCCACGCCGCCCTACCTGACCGCGCCTTCGGCCAACAGGGTGGCAATCCGGCCGTCGTCATAGCCCAATTCGTCCAGGACCTGACGGCTATGTTGGCCAAGATCGGGGGCCTTTTGGCGAGGATCTTCGGGATCGATGGGCGCGGTGCCGGGAATTTGCACCAGGGGTATCTGCCCCATGCCCGGTTGCGCCATCATTTGGAAGGCTTGCGTGGCCACCACATGGGGATTGGACAGCCAATCACCATGGGCGGCCACCGGCTCGCAAAGCACGCCGGCCCCGCTCAACCTCTCCGCCCATTCGGCGGCGGTATGCTGCAGCAATATTTCCTGGATGGCCGGGCCCAGGCTGTCCATATGGGCCGCGCGGGAGGCAAAATTTTTATATCGTGGGTCATCGGCCAGGGTCGGCTGGCCCAGGGCCAGGCACAGTTGCGGAAAATGCTCTTCCTTGACCAGGGTGATGGCCAGATAGCCGTCCTGGGTGTCGTAACTTCCCGCCGGCGAATTGTTTTCCGCCGGCAAACCGCCTTCCAAGTGATAATCAGCGATCTTGGAGGTTTGCAGGGCCGCCGCCGCCTGCATCAAACTGCAATCAATGAAGCGGCCTTCATCCAGATCACGGCGGGCGTAAAGCGCCGACGAGACGGCCTGATAGGCATACAGCGCGGTGACGCAATCAATGATGTAGTGGCCGACGCGATGGGGAAATTCATCCTTGCCCCTGTTGATGGACATCAGGCCCGAGAAGGATTGCAACACGGTGTCCGTGGCGGGCCGGTTCGCGTACGGACCTTGATGACCAAAGCCGCTGACGGCCAGATAGATGACGCCGGGATTGATGGTGCGAACATCGTCATAGGCCAGCCCGAAACGGGCGCAAACGCCGGGGCGGAAGCCTTCGATGAAGACATCGCATTGGCGCGCCAGATCCTTGACCACGGCCAGTCCGCCCTGGCTTTTCAAATCCAGAACAATGCTTTTCTTGCCCCGGTTCGCGGTCATGGAGATGGTCGATTGATCGCCATAAACAATGCCAAGATTGCGGCCCCAATCCCCTTCCGGCGGTTCCACCTTGGTCACATCGGCGCCATATTGGCACAGCAATTCGGCACAATAGGGGCCGGCGAAGCCTTGGCTCAAATCCAGAACCTTCAGGCCCGAGAATGGTTTTTCATAGCTCATAAGAGCCCATCATAGGCCGATCACGGCAACCGTGAAATTGGAATCTAGGGAATGTATTTAAGCCGCGCTGCAGGACCCGCCACCCAAAACGCAGAACTGGGCGCAGTGGGGATGGTTCAATGGCACCGGCCCCTTGGCCGCCGCCAGGGTCGCGCCCATGCGGAAGCGTCCGTCATAGGGCAGCAATGTGCAGGGCATTACCGTCGGAGCTCCATCGCCCTTGTGTTTGACCACCATGCGCGAGGTGGCGCACATCATGGCATCGGGCGAGACATTCAATATGCCCCAGCAGGCGGTCGTAATCTCCGGCACATTGAGGTTTTCATCCATTTCCGGGAACAGCACCAATTCACCCTGATTACCGGCATCAACGGGAACGCCGTGCTGGGCGAACAGCTTGCCATAGCCGTCGCGCAAATGCTCCTCGTCCTCGCCCGACAAGGTGCGTCCGGCGATGTTGATATTGAATTTGTTCCGGGCCAACCAAACCAGTCCCCCCATCATGCGGTCCCAGCCGTGCGCGCCCCGTTCCAGTTCGTGCACATCCCGGGCGTAATGGTCCACCGAAACACGCAGGCACAGTTGCGCGCCGTATTGTTGGTGCAACGACAATAAACCGTCGGATAGCTTCATCATCGGCCGCATGGCGTTGGTCAGGACCAACACCCGGTAGCCGCGGCCCAGGGCATCGGCCAGCATCGCCAGAATATCGGGATTCATGAAGGGTTCACCACCCGTGAAGCCAATTTCATGGGCCTGCCAGTCGGATTGCAACTCATCCAGCATGGCGCCGACCTCTAGCGCCGACAAATATGACAGCCTGTCATTGGTGGGGCTGGATTCGATATAACAATTGCTGCAGGTAAGATTGCACAGGGTGCCCGTGTTGAACCACAGGGTTTCCAGCTTGTTTAGTGCCACGGCGGCGCGTGGCTGACCGCCCTTGGTGCGGCTGGGGTCGTCGAATTTTCCGCGATCAAGGGCGAGGGGATCTTTTTCGGTTACGGCACTGCTCATTTACGAGATTTCCCATTCAACAACTAGTGTCCTGGTTCAGAAATACATCGTGTTTAGGACGGTCATACAAGCCCCTCGGCTAGGAGGATGGTCCGCCGTGATGCGGGACATCATCAGGAGCACCCGACGACGTCCGAGGGGCTTGTATGACCGCCGAAACCGTCGTTTCTCAGGTCCTCCGGATGGCGTCGGCGACCCTTGACGATGTCCCGCATCGCCGGCGGGACGCCTCCTACCCGGAGGACCTGAGAAACGATCCTAAACATGACGTATTCCTGAACCAGGACGCTAGCCTCGCGGCGCGGGTGCAGTGTTGCAGACGCCACCCCGATGTCAACGGGTCAGGGCTGAAAAACATCGCCCTCGCGCGACTATGATCACCTGTGGTAAAAGGCCCCAAGGCGGGCGTAGCTCAATGGTAGAGCAGGAGCTTCCCAAGCTTAAGACGAGAGTTCGATTCTCTTCGCCCGCTCCAACACTTCAATCAGGGAACCCATACATGGCGCGTGCATGGCGAAGCTAAGGGCGGTTTTTCATTATGCCGCCTCTCCCCGCATCGCCGATCGCCTGGCCGCGGCCGGGAGCGATTGGCTATCCATCGAAAGTTGTGATGAAGGCGACGATGACCGCCTGATGCGCCTTTTGGCGGAGGCCGATGTGCTGTGGCATGTGCTAAAACCCGCCACGGGTTCGATTATCGCCGCTGGGCCCAAGCTGCGCCTGATCCAGAAAATCGGCGTCGGCGTCAACACCATCGATCTCGATGCCGCCAAGGCCCGGGACATCGCCGTTTGCAACATGCCCGGCACCAACAGCCAGGCGGTGGCCGAGGCGACGGTGATGTTGATGCTGTCCGCCCTGCGCCGCGCCGCGAGCTTTCACGCGGCGACCCGGCGGGGTGACGGCTGGCGCATGGATCCCGCCATCTTTGACCGGATCGGCGAGATCGCCGGGCGCACCGTGGGCCTGGTCGGCTATGGCGCGGTGGCCAGCCGCGTCGCCCCGGTGCTTGGCGCCTTGGGCGCGCGGGTGCTCTATACCGCGGCCAGCGCCAAGGGAACGGCAATGGCCGAATGGCGGGAGCTGCCGGCGTTGCTGGCCGAATGCGATGTCATCTCCCTGCATTTGCCGCTGACGCCCGAAACGGAAAACCTGTTGGATGCCGCGGCCTTTGCCGCCATGAAGCCCGGCGCCGTGCTGGTCAACACCGCCCGTGGCGGCCTGGTCGATCAGGGCGCGCTTTACAAGGCGCTGACGGAAGGGACGCTACTTGCCGCCGGCCTGGATGTCTTTGCAGCCGAACCCATCGATGGCGGTGCGCCGTTGCTGGCCCTGGACAATGTTGCCCTGATGCCCCATGTGGCCTGGCTGACGCCCGAGACCTTCGAACGCAGTATTGATATCGCCGTGCGGAACAGCCGCCAACTTATTGACGGCGGCGCATTTGTTCACCGGGTCGTCTAGCCATGAATGGAACCTTGAATGATCGGGCACCTTTCACCGGGCATGTGAATTTCGAGGATTTTAGCCTGGGCGAGCGGTTCGTCTACGGCGCCTATGAAATGCGGCGGGACGAAATGACCGCCTTCGCGGAACAATTCGATCCCGAACCCTTTCATCTGGACGGCGCGGCGGCCAAGGCCATGGGCTGGGACGATCTGATCGCCTCGGGGCCCCATGTTTGCGCGGCCTGGCGGCGCATGTCTAAGGATGCCTTTGGAGAGGCGGATGCCTTTGTCTCGCCCGGCTGGGATGAAATCCGCTGGCGCCTGCCCGTCGTGGTCGGCAATGTCCTGACCGTGACCTCCGAAGTGATCGAGGCGCGGCCCCTGAAAAGCCGGCCGAACCTCGGCTATGTGGAATTCAGCAACGAGATTAGAAATCAACATGGTGAGATCACCACCACCCTGATCACCAAATGGATGATCTACCGCCGGACGAATAAACAATCGGAGTAGACGACATGGCCGCGCCGCGCATTGATCTGTACAGCGACACCCACACCAAACCCACGCCCGCCATGCGCCAGGCCATGGCGGAGGCGGAAGTAGGCGACGAACAACAATTCGAAGACCCCACCGTCAACAAGCTTTGCGCCATGGTGGCGGAGTTGCTGGGCCAGGAGGCGGCCGTGTTCATGCCCTCGGGCACCATGTGCAATCAGATTGCCTTCCGGGTCCATTGCGAACCCGGGGACGAGATTATCCTGGACTACACCGCCCATCCCATAAACGCGGAAAGCGGCGGGCCGTCGGCCGTGGCCATGGCGCAAACCCGCGCCCTGCACAGCGATCTGGGCATTTTCACCGCCGATCAGGTGCGCGAGGCCATCCGTCCCACGCGCCGGCATTCACCCAGAAGCCGGGTGGTCTCGATCGAAAACACCACCAACGCCGGCGGCGGCGCAATTTGGCCCATCGAGGACATTATCAGCGTCACCACCGTGGCCAGGGAAAACGGCATGGCGGCCCATATGGACGGCGCCCGGTTAATGAACGCGGTGGTGGAAAGCGGCACCTCGGCCACGGAGTACGGCCGGCAGTTCGACAGCCTGTGGCTGGATCTGTCAAAGGGCCTGGGCTGCCCCGTGGGCGGCGTTCTGGCGGGCAGCGACGATTTCATCGACCGGGCCTGGCGCTTCAAACAGCAAATGGGCGGCGCCATGCGGCAGGCGGGCATTATCGCCGCCGCTGGGGTATACGCCCTGGAACACCATGTAGAGCGTCTGGCGGAGGACCACGAAAACGCACGGACCTTCTGCCGGGACATCGCGCAGATACCCGGCATCAAGTTGATCTTCGACCGCTGCCAGACCAATCTGGTGTTTTTCGATGTCTCAGAAACCGGCATGGACGCGGCGGAGGTCGCCGAAAAATTATTGGCCTACGAGGTCCGCATCGGCGCCATGGGCCCCCACCGCATGCGCGCCGTCACCCACCTGGACGTCAATCGGGCGCAATTGACGGAAGCGGCCGAAGCCTTACGGAGCGTCGTCGCCTAGAGTGCATTTCAAGTTTGATTGAAATCGCCGAGCCACCCGCTCCCCCAACCGGCCACCCACGGAATCATAATTAATGGGTGGCCGAGTGGGGGGCCGGGTGGCTGGGATCAAGCTTGAAAAGCTTTAGCAGCCTATTCCGCCGCCTCCGCCGCCCGTTCCTTTAGGAAGCCGGACAGCTGGCGGTCGTGGCGGCTCATGGCGGAGCGGGATGCGTTTTCGGTCCAGGGCGCCCAACGGGGGCCGGGGCCGGTGGGTTGATCGCCCATGACGGTAACCCGCTGGATGATCCGCTCGCCCTCGAAATCGTTCAGTACATAATGCTGCGTGGCGCGGTTGTCCCACATCCCGATGGTGCCGGCGGTCCAGTGATAGCGCACGGTGAAGCGGGGGCTTTGTACCCAATCAGTCAGAAAGCGCAGGAAAACCACGCTTTCCGGTGCGCTCATCTCCACGATGCGGCGGGTGAAATGTTCGTTCACATAGATTGCCTTACGGCCGGATTCGGGATGCACGCGGACCACGGGGTGAATGGCCATTTTCTCGGGCACGCCGTGGGGGTGGGCGTCGTGCAGGGCGGAAAGCCCCTCGCACATCTCCCGCAGCGGCGGCGACAGCGCCTCGAACGCGGCGCACAGGCTGGTCCACATGGTATCGCCGCCCGTCTCGGGACATTGCACCATGTTCAGGATCGACATCAGGGCAGGTTGGGCCTGAAAGGTCAGATCCGTATGCCATTCATCGGCAATGCCGCCCTGGCTGCCCACCAGTTGGAAGATCTCCGGATGATCGGAGATATTCCTCTCCGCCAGGTTGGGATGCCCCTCCAACGGCCCGAACGGCTTGCCGAAAGCCACGTGGTCGTCCTGGCTCATATGCTGGCCGGGAAAGAACAGCACCATGTGCTCCACCAACAGCCGCTTGATCTCGGCAATATCGCCTTCATCCGCGCTGGCCAGTTCAAGGCCGGTAATCTCGGCACCAAGGGCACCGGCAAGGCGTTTTACATTCCACTGATTTCCGGCGTTTGCCATGGGTTCCAATCCTCTGTCCGAAGGGTAGGCATCACAATAGGAAACCTATCCATCCAGCGCAAGATTTCGCCCGTCGACAATCATGCCGCAGCCTTCCGGCTCGCCACCGCCTCGGCAAGCAGGCAGAGGATTTCGAACATCAAGGTGGCGCCGACCAGGGCGGTATTGCCGGTTTGATCAAAGGGGGGCGAGACCTCCACCACATCGCCGCCGATCAGGTTCAGGCCGCGCAGGCCGCCCAGCAGGGCCTGGGCCTCCAGGGTGGTAATGCCGCCAATCTCCGGCGTGCCCGTGCCCGGCGCATAGACCGGGTCCAGGCCGTCCACGTCGAAGGAAATATAGGTCGGGCCGTCGCCCACCACCCGCCGCGCCTCGGCGATGACCGCATCGACGCCCAGGGCCGTGAACTCCTCCATGAAGATCACCCGCATGCCATTTTCATTTGAGAAATCCCAACCGTCGGCAAAATTCTGTGCGCCGCGAATACCTATCTGCACCGTACGCTTGGGATCCAGCAGGCCGTCGTTGACCGCATGGCGAAAGGGCGCACCGTGATTGAACTTGTTGCCCTGGAAGGCGTCCCAGGTATCGGTATGGGCATCAATGTGGATCATGCCGATGGGCCGGTCCTGCGCCGCCAGGGCGCGAAAAATGGGATAGGTGATGGAATGATCGCCCCCCGCACTTAGTGGCGCCGCCCCGGCATTGACGATTTTTCGGTAGAAGGCTTCGATTTCGCCCACCGCCAGATCCGGCTGCATGATGGCCTCGAAGGGGACGTCGCCCACATCGGCGACGGTGCAAAGCTCATATGGATTGATGCGGGAGACATGGTGGATGGAACGGCACAGAGAGGATGAATTGCGAATTTCCCGCGGCCCATGGCGGGCGCCGGGGCGGTTCGTCACCCCGCCGTCATAGGGCACGCCGGCTAGGGCGATGTCCAGGCCGGCGGCGTCGGGCTGATAAGGTGTACGCATGAACGTGGGGATGCCAACGAAGCGCGGCGCTGTTTTCAAATCGGTCATTTACCGAGCATAAAGGCAATTTTGCGCCAAGTCAGCATTAGCGCTAGTCTAGCCGAAATTGACACGGGAGAACGCTGCCCATGACATCTCGGGTGATCGACGCCGACGGCCATATTTGCGAGACCAAATCATTGTGGCAGGACTATGTCCCCCAACGCTACCGCGACCGTACCATCCGCATTGAACGGGGCGATGACGGCCAGGACCGCACCTGGATCAACGGCGTGGTGCGCGAGGATCTGCTGCCCGCCATGGCCTGTGTGCCCAATGGCATGGACGATCCCGACAATCCTCCCACCTGGGACGATATCACCCTGGGCTCCCACGACGGGTCGGCCCGGGTGGCGGTGATGGATGAAGAGGGCATTGAACATTCGCTGCTGTTTCCTTCCATGTATCTGCTGTCGGGCGACATCGAAGACCCAGGAGTGGCGGCGGCGGCCTGCCATGGCTACAACGAATGGGTTGCCGATATGTGCAAGGACGGCCGCGGCCGCCTGGACGCCGTCGGCCTGGTGCCCCTGCAATCGGTCGACGCCGCCACGAAAGAGGTCGCCCACATCGCCCAGCTTGGCCTGAAGGGCGTCTGCTTCCGGCCCGAACGCTATAGCGGCATGGCCCTGCATGACGAGATCCTGGCGCCGTTTTGGAATGCGGTGGCCGATCAGGGCCTGTTCGCCGCCGTGCACGGCAGCTTCGGCTCCCACATGCCCAGCTTCGCCTCGTCGCGCTACAAGAATACCTTCTTCACCCACATGATCTGCCATCCGTTCGAGCAGATGGCCGCCTGCATGGATATTGTTTGCGGCGGCGTCCTGCAGCGCCACCCCGGCCTGCGCGTGGCCTTTCTGGAATCCGGCCTGGGCTGGCTGGAATATTGGCTGGGGCGCATGGATGAACATTTCGAAGTCATGGGCGCCCGCGTGCCCTGGCTCGAGCGCCGCCCCTCGGAATTGTTCAGAGAGCAATGCTTCATCTCCATCGAGGCGGACGAGGCCCATAGATTGCCAAAGATCCAGGAAATGGGACTGGAGAAATGCGTCTTCTGGGGCGCCGATTACCCCCACTACGACTGCACCTATCCCGGCGCCGTAAACGAGCTGCAGGAACATTTGGCGCCTCTTGACCAAACCCTCGCCGACCTGATCCGCCATGAAAACGCGGCGCGGCTTATCGGCCTGGGGTAATTATTCAATCAGCTGATCAACTCGTGGCCCTGGATACCCGCGTCAAGCGCACTGTTATCCGGTTTAATCACAATATGGTGGTGAAGACTGCGTTGTAGGCATCAGGATTGATCGTCGTCCCATCTGGGAAACAGGGCATGGGTTACGCCCAACTGATCCAGGGCGCGGCCGACGCCCTGATCGATGATGTCCCGGAGGTTTTCGGGCTTGTGATAGAAGGCCGGCATGGGGGGCAGGATGATGGCGCCGTAGTCGGCGGCGCGGACCATGAGGTCCAGGTGGCCCTTGTGCAGGGGCGTCTCGCGCACCATGAGGACCAGGGTGCGGCGCTCCTTCAAGGTTACGTCGGCGGCGCGGGCGATCAGGTCGGCATCGTAGGAATTGGTGATCGCCGACAGAGTCTTGATGGAACACGGCGCGACGATCATGCCGGCGGTGAGGAACGATCCCGACGAGATGGAGGCGGCAATGTCCTTGTTGGAATGCACCACGTCGGCCAGAGCCTTGACCTCCGCCAAGGGGATCTCGGTCTCCAGCATCAGGGTCCGGGCGCCGGCCTCGGAGACGATCAGATGCGTGGGGATGGCCAGTTCCTTCAGCGCGCGCAGGATCTCAACCCCATAGACGACGCCGCTGGCCCCGGTGATCGCAACTACCAAGGGCAGGTTCTCATTTTCCGTCACAAGCGTCATCCCATGGCCGCCTTTCGCTCCCGTGCGGCAATATAGGCCGTGGAGGCGATGATAATCGCCGCGCCGGCGCCTGACCAGATGCTGGGTTGTTCATCATAGAGAAAATAACCGATGGCGCCGGCCCAAATCAGGGTGAAGTACACGCCGGGCTGGGTAAACGACAGATCCGCCATCTGGAACGACTTGGTCCAGCAAAAATGCGCGCAGGTGGCCATCACGGCAGCCCCGAACATAAAAATGCAGCTGTGCAAACTGGGCCAATTCCAGACAAACAGCGTCGGCACCAGTGTGACCATGCCGACAAAAAATGAAAGATAGAAAACCATGGCGAAGGTCGATGTGCGGGGCGCTAGATGTTTCCCGATCAGAGTGGAGGCGGCCTGAAACGGTGATGAGATCAGTATGGCGATGGCGCCGGCGGATATCACCTCCACCCCTGGCCGCAAGATCACAATGGCGCCAACAAAGGCGGCGATAATCCCGCCCAAGCGGCGATAGCTGAAGGTTTCGCCCAAGAACGCGAAGGCGCCGAGGGTTATGAACACGGGCCCCAAAAAGCTCAAGGCCGTCAAATCCGCCAAGGTCATTTTGGTTACCGCATAAAACCACAGTAACAGGCCGATGCCATGGGCAATGCCCCGCAGAATATGCCCGCCAACCAACTTTGGCTCCAGATCCGCCGGAGCGAATTTGAACACCAACGGCAGCAACAACAAGGTACCGAAGGCATAGCGCATGAATGCCGCCTGCATGGGATGAATATCATCCGTCACGCTGCGCACGATCCAGGTCAGCGAGGTGATAAACATACCGCCGAGCAGAACCAGCAGCAGTCCGATGAAATTGGCACGCCAGGTGGGCGCTGCGACGGTGCCTTCCACCATCTATAAATATATTTCCGGCGGGCGGCCCAGCAAAACTTGCCCGGCGGTCTCGTAGTGGGAGCCCCGCGCCTGGATTTGCTGGGTCAGGGTATGCATGTCGCGGAACCGCCGCTCGAACGGAGTGCCGGGAAAAATGGCGCTGACACCGGCCGCCTTATAGACCCAATCGGTCACGTCGGAGGCACCATGAATGGCATGGGTGGCGCCCAGACGCACCCGGGCCCGGTCGGGGATCGGCATGGGCTCGGTCTCGTTGGCGGCGGCATAAACCTCCGCCAGCGCCTCCAACAGATAGGCCCGCGCGGCGCCCAGGGTCGCTTCGCCCCTGGCCACGCCACCCTGTATCGATCCGGTATCGGCCAGGCGGGCCAGGCCGCGCGGGGTTTTGTCGGCCGCCAGTTCCATGAAGTTCGCCAACATCGCCCGCCCGATGCCCAGGGCGACGGCGGCCACGCCGACCGCATACAGGTTCTGCTGGGGAAAGACATACAGTGGTCCACCGCGGCACCGCAAGCCAGGGTAATCGCGGGTGCCCGAGTACGCTTCGGCCACGAACAGATTTTCGATGCTGTAGGAATCAGACGCCGTGCCGCGCAAACCGATGGTATCCCAGGTATCGTGCAGGGTGGCCTGATGGCTGGGAAACAGCAGGGTGCGGAAAGTGGGATGCCCGGCCGCGTTCAGGCGCAGGCTGCCGTCGGGCTCCTTGACGCGGCAATGCACCCCCATCCAATTGGCCTGGCGGCAGCCGGAGGCAAATTCCCACCGGCCGCTGACTTTGTAGCCACCCTCCACGGCGTCCGCCAAACCCTTGTGGGGCGGACCCCAGGCGATGATGGTGCGGGGGTCGGCGAAGATTTCCCGCGCCGTGGGCTGTTCCAAATGAGGCGCGATCAGGGCGGACGAATTAGCGACGAAAATGTTCCAGGCCACGGAGGCATCATGTTGGGCAACCTCCTCCAGCGCCAGCACATAGGCGCCCGGTTCGACCTCACCGCCCCCCAGATCCCGCGGCAGCAGCATGCGGAACAGGCCGCCATCGTGCAATTGCGACAGCAGCGGTTCGGGGATACGCCGGGTTTGTTCGATTTCATCACTGGCGGCGGCCAGCGGTTCCGCCAAGGCACGGGCGGCAACGAAAGGGTCCGTATGATTGAATTGGTCCATGCCCCATTGCGGCGCAACTACGACGCGCTGTCAATGATCCAGCCTGGGATATTTGCGTCATTCCCTAATATTCCGCAATTTCGATTATGAGTTTTCATTTGCTATTGACTTGTTGCCCTCGCTACACTTGGTCCAACGAAACGCGACGAAGAAGCGTAAACGTGCCGAAGCAGGCGGCGTAACTTTGGGGGGAGGTGGTCGTCGAACGACCACCGGCCTACGCGCCGGCCTTGGGCACACCTTTAAGAGTGGCTCGCACAAGGGAGGCTTTATATTATGTCCGAGCGGAAGATCAGCAACACATTCGGAAAACAGACACGGCGTGAATTCATTGCCACGTCGTCGGCGATCGCGGCGACCGCCGCGGCGGCCAGCATGCCTGGTTCGGCGCTGGCGGCGAAGAAAAAGGGCGGCACCTTGCGGTTCTCGACCCGCGCCGATGCACGCGGCCTGGATCCGCAACGCAACGTCATCTATTACGTCTCGCATCCATTGGCGGCGACCTCGGGCGGCCTGCTCGACATCGACGCGAACATGGACATTGTTCCCGCCATTGGCGAGGAATGGACCGTTTCCGACGATATGAAGACCTATACCTTCAAGCTCCGGAAGGGCGTCACCTTCCACAACGGCGCCGACGTGGACGCACCTGCGATCAAGTGGAACTACGACCGGGTCCGGGATCCGAAAACCAGCCATTCGTTCCATCGCAGCTTCTTCAAGATAGTCGAAGAGGTCACCGCGGTCGATAAGCATACCCTGCGCATCACATTGAAGACCCCGAGCGCGGTGTTCCTTGCCAGCGTGACCTATTATCCGGTCAATCTGATCGCACCCAACAGCGTGGCTCAGGTGGATACCCATCCCATCGGTTGCGGGCCGTTCAAATTCGTCAGTTGGAAGCGCTATGCGAAGACCGAGATGGTCCGGTTCGAGAATTTCTGGCAGACGGACGCCCAGGGTAACTCTTACCCCTATCTCGACGCGATCGAGGGCTATCCGAAGAAAGAGGACAAGGTTCGCTTGACCGCCCTGCGCACGGGTGAAGTCGATCTGATTGAGAACATGTCTTATGCGGACGCCGCCAATTTCAAGAAAAACGAGACCGCCAATTACAATACCTGGGATATCCCACAGGTTGGTACCGGTTATCTTGCGGTTCAATCAAAAAAGGGCCCCTTCGCCATGAGCGCGGCGGACGGCAAGCTGATGCGTCAGGCCCTGGCCCATGCCATCGACAGGGAAGCCATTCATCAGTCCATATTCAACGGTCTGAGCGAAAGTCTGAATGGCTTCTACGGCTCGTCAAGTACTTGGCACATGCCTGACATCAAGAACGTCAAGGAATACGATCCCGAGAAGTCAAAATCCATTCTGCGTAAACTGAATGCCATGAACACACCCATCGCGGTGGTTTCACGGCAGGCGTATTCCTACATGCATGACACCGGAGAATTGGTGTACTCCATGCTTCAGGAAGCCGGCTTCAAGACCACTAACGAGGTGTTTGACAACCCGGTTCTGCGCAAGAAATACAAAAAGGCCGACTACGGTATCGATTCCACCGCGAACAGCTATCGTTTCGAGCCGGACCAGTGGTATTCGGTCAACGTTTTGTCAAGTGGACCTTCGACCAAGCTGCGGACGGGTTATTCGAACGAAGCCGCGGACAAGTTGATCGTCGCCGCGCGCGCCACCCGCGATAAGCAGGTGCGGATGGAGATGTATACCGACGTCGAAAGTATGGTCAACGAAGATTGCGCGTTGATTTACACCCACGGCATTCCGCTGACGTCGGCGGCAACCAAGAAGTTGAAGGATTATGCGCCTGCGTTTGCTGGTCCGTTCAACATCTCCAACGGCGGTGTGCGCACTGCCTATCTGGAAGAATAGCCGCGTTCATCGACGACGCGTAAAGTAAACGCGTTAATACAACAGGTGCACAAGTTGTCCGGTGATGCCTTCGAAACCGAAGGCATCACCGGCGCACGGCGCCGGAGCCAGTAGCATGCTCATTTATATCATCAACCGCGTATTACAAATCATACCTGTGATATTTATCCTATCCGTCCTGGTATTCGGCTTTGTCCATGCGCTGCCTGGCGATGTCATCGATACCTTGACCGCCACGGACGGTGAGGAGGACCCGGAGGTTCGGGCCGCCTTGGAGAAGGAATTCGGCCTCGACAAGCCGATTTATGTGCAATACTTCATATGGATTGGCAACGTCCTGCAAGGGGATTTCGGCAAATCGCTGGTCACCCGACGGCCGGTTAACATTGAATTGCTGGAGCGTATTCCGGCAACGGTATACCTGGCAC
>JAPYUH010000040.1:20150-23224 GCA_029936195.1 Alphaproteobacteria bacterium | reverse complement strand
GAGTTCTATAACCTGGAAAAAATGTGGTCCATCGAGATGGCGGAGCCCGAGCGCGCCGCCCTCTAGATCCATGCGCATTACGATTTGCGCGGTCGCCAGGTCTAAAGGTGATCCGACGGCTGAAATCTGCGAAATCTACCGAAAACGGCTGCCGTGGGACGTGGATCTACGTGAAGTCGAGGTGCGCAAGAAGCTCAAGGACGACAAACTGGCGGCGGCGGAAGCGGCCTTGCTGCGCGGTGCCATGCCAGATGGGGCGACCATGATAGCCATGGACGGCGGGGGCAGGGCCTTATCCAGCGCGGACTTCGCCAAGCGCCTGGGCCGGTGGCGGGACGACGGCATTGCCGATCTGGCATTCGTCATCGGCGGTGCGAATGGTTTGCACCGCCAGCTTGTTAATGAGGCTCATTTTACGCTCTCCTTCGGTGCCATGACCTGGCCCCATTTGCTGGCTCGCGCGATGTTGATGGAGCAGCTATACCGTGCTCACGCCATATTAACGGGGCATCCATATCATCGGGCCTGACGATAGCGGTTGCATTCGGCACCTGCTGCGCCATATTGGTGCCGAATCAGTGACTAAGCACTAGATTTTGAGGCTTCGCGTGAAGAATATTCCACGCCCAACCGTGCGCGCCACCGTACGCTCAACCGTGCGCCCCGTCGTGCTGTGTATTCTTGATGGTTGGGGTCATCGTGCCGACCGCGCCGACAACGGCATCACCCTGGCCAATACGCCGGTTTATGACCGCCTGCTGGCCGGTGGGGGGCATGCCTTGTTACAGACCTCGGGCCTGGCCGTGGGCCTGCCCGACGGGCAAATGGGTAATTCGGAAGTCGGCCATCAGAATATCGGCGCCGGCCGGGTGGTGATGCAGGATTTGCCGCGCATTGATGCCGCCGTGGCCGATGGCAGTTTGGCCGCGAACGCCCGCCTCGGACAATTCATCAAGACGTTGCGGAACAGTGGCGGCGCCTGCCACTTGCTGGGCCTGCTTTCGCCCGGCGGGGTGCATTCCCATTCCGATCATATTGTCGCCCTGGCCCGCATCATCGCCGGGGCGGGCGTCCGTGTCTGGCTGCATTGTTTCATGGACGGCCGGGACACCCCGCCCAATAGCGGCGCCGGCTACATGGCGCATGTGCTTACGGAAATTGCGGCGGACGATAACATTCGCGTCGCGACCGTTTCGGGGCGGTACTACGCCATGGACCGGGATCAACGCTGGGAGCGGGTCAGCCTGGCCTACCGGGCCATGGTCGAGGGCACCGGCGCGGGTGAGGACGCAGGTGGCGGGGAACCGGCGGCGGCCATCGGCCAGTCCTATGCGGGCGAGGTTGGCGACGAATTTATTCTGCCCACGGTGATGGCCGGATACGATGGCATGGGCGACGGCGACGGCCTGATGATGGCAAATTTTCGGGCCGACCGGGCGCGGGAAATTCTGGCCGCGCTGGTTGACGGCGATTTCGAAGGTTTTGCCAGGGACCGGGTGGTCGCCTTCGAAGACCGTCTGGGCATGATCAGTTACTCCAATCAACTGGATGCCATGTTCGGCGCCTTGTTTCAAACCGACCGCCTGCGCAATACCCTGGGCGAAGTCGTGGCGTCCGCCGGCCTGCGGCAATTGCGCATTGCCGAGACGGAAAAATACGCCCATATCACATTTTTCCTGAACGGCGGAGAGGAGGCGGTATTCGAGGGCGAGGACCGCATTCTGGTTCCATCGCCAAAGGTTGCGACCTATGACCTGGCACCGGAAATGTCGGCGCGGGAGGTCACGGACAAGTTGGCCGCGGCGATCAGGGGCGATGATTATGACCTGATCGTGGTCAACTACGCCAATCCGGACATGGTTGGTCACACGGGTAATCTGGCGGCGGCGATTACAGCGGTCGAGATGATCGACAATTGCCTGGCCCGCCTGATTGATGCCCTGGAATTCGTCGGCGGCGCGATGCTTATCACCGCCGATCACGGCAATATCGAGATGATGCGCGACCCCGAAACCGGCGGCCAGCATACCCAGCATACCATCGGCCCGGTACCGGTCCTGTTGGTCAGCCAGCAATCTGACCGGGTAGCCCTGCGCGACGGCAGTTTGTCTGATTTGGCACCCACGGTGCTGGCCCTGATGGGCTTGGCCCAACCGAAACAAATGACGGGCGGATCGCTCCTCTCGCCCCTCGGCCAAATGGCCCGGCAAGGTTGAGCATGGCTGTATTCCGCACACATCGTGTCTTCCTTTGCCTGCTTTGCCCCGGCCTGTTGGCTGTTGCCGGCATGGGGGGGGCGGTTGCCGCGGGCACCCGTGTCGATGTGCAAAACGAAATACAGCGGACCGAAACCTCGATACGCGAGGGCCGAGCGCGGCAAAAAAAGTTGACCCGGCAGACAGGCGCCGTCACCGCGCAGGTTGACGCCCTGCGCCTTGCCGCCGCCCATGCCGCACAACAGGCACAGGATGGGGAAGCGGCGTTGAGCGCCATCGAAGTGCGATTAACGCAACTGCAAGCCCAGGACCACGAGCATCGCCGCCGCCTGAGCCAGACGCGCCTGAGCATGGCCCGCTCCATCTCTGCCCTGACCCGTGTGGAGCGGCAGCCCGCCGTGGCCTTGCTGGCGGCACCGGGCACCATGTTGGATACCGTCCGCGGGGGATGGTTGCTGGCGGCCGCCCTGCCCGCCCTGCATCGCGACGCGGCGCGGATCGGAATTGCCTTGACCGCGGCGGATGACGTGCGCCGGCGCTTGGGCGTGCAACAGCAACGGCACCAGGCGGCCGCGCGGTCCTTGTCCAGCCAGCGTCAGTCCCTGGAAGAAATTTTGGCGCGCCGGGCCAAATCCGAACAAAGCTTGCGCCAGGCCGGCGCCAGGGAAGGCCAACGGCTGGCCATGCTGGCATCCAAGGCACGGGACCTGCACGGTTTGATGCAGCGTCTTGACGGCGAGGCCCACCGCAAGGAACGCTTGGCGGCGCAGCGGCGGTTGGACAGCGAAAAGCAGCGCGCCGTCGATCTGGAGCGTGAACTTAGGGCGGAACAGGACCGGCGCATCACCGCCGAGGCCG
>JAPYUH010000040.1:0-20050 GCA_029936195.1 Alphaproteobacteria bacterium | reverse complement strand
CGCAGCGCCGAAACAGATTGGCGGCCGATATGGCCCGCACCCTTAACCCACCGACTCCATCCGGCGTCGGCGAACATACCGGCGGGAAATCCCAACACCTGGCCATGGCGACGGCGGCCGGCGGTGGCGGCGCTTTTTCAAAACTGCGCGGCCGACTCCGTTTGCCGGCACGGGGCAGCCGGGTGGGCCACTATGGCGAGAGCACGGGTTTTGGCCCCCGTGCCCAGGGCATCACCCTGCGCACGCGGCCCCGGGCGCAAGTGGTCGCGCCCCATGACGGCCGGATTGTATTCGCCGGCCCATTTCGGAATTACGGCTTGATCTTGATCATCTCTCATGGCGAGGGATACCATAGCCTGCTGGCGGGTCTGTCGAAGTTGCAGACCGTGGTCGGTCAATCGGTGCTGGCGGGCGAGCCGGTGGGCGTTATGGGCGGGGATGGAAAACGATCTCTTTATGTAGAATTACGGCGCAAGGGGACGGCGATCGATCCGAACCCCTGGTGGTCAAGCAGCCGCGAAAGGGCGAGTGGATGATGAAACAATTGTTTGGAAGACGGTTCGGAATGCGCCGTGCCGCCGGCGTCGCCAAGGTCTCGGGATGTCTCCTCGCGGCATTTCTCTTCGTGCTTGCAACTCCGGTTCAGGGCCCGGTTCAAGCCAAGGAAGATGACATATACCGCCAATTGAACCTGTTCGGCGATGTGTTGGAGCGTATTCGAGCCGACTATGTGGAAGAGGTCGAGGATTCCGAACTGATCGAGGCGGCTATAACCGGCATGCTGCGGTCCCTGGATCCCCATTCCTCGTACATGCCGCCCAAGGCCTACCGCAATATGCGGGAACAGATCAAAGGAGAGTTCGGCGGCCTGGGCATCGAAGTGACCATGGAAAACGGCGTCGTCAAAGTGGTTTCGCCGATCGATGATACGCCGGCCGCCCGCGCCGGGATAAAGGCGGGGGACTATATCACCCATCTTGACGGTACCCCGGTCATGGGCCTGACCCTGGCCGAGGCAGTGAAGAAAATGCGCGGCCCGATCAAATCGGAAATTTTGTTGACCGTGGCCCGCAAGGGCGTGGAGAAGCCGTTCAAGGTTACGATCATCCGTGACGTGATCAAGGTGCAATCGGTCCGCTCCCGTCTGGAGGATGATGTGGTCTACGTCCGCATCACCTCCTTTACCGAGCAGACCAATTCGGGCCTGGAACGGGCGATGGCCAAGCGCAAGGCGGAATTGGGCAACCGTTTCATGGGCGTGGTGCTGGATTTGCGCAACAACCCGGGCGGCGCCCTGGATCAGGCCATCGCCGTGTCGGACGCATTTTTGGACCAGGGGGAGATCGTCTCCACTCGGGGCCGCCGCGCGGAGGAAACCCACCGCTATAGCGCCAAGGTGGGCGATTTAGCGGACGGACTGCCGCTGGTGGTGTTGATCAACGGCGGTTCGGCCTCGGCCTCGGAAATCGTTGCCGGCGCCTTGCAGGACCACCAACGGGCCTTGATTATCGGCACCAAATCCTTTGGCAAGGGTTCGGTGCAAAGTATCGTGCCGCTGCAGGGCCACGGCGCCATCCGACTGACCACGGCGCGCTATTACACCCCGTCGGGCACCTCCATCCAGGCCAAGGGCATCAACCCCGACGTCATGGTTGAACAGGTGCGGGTGGAAAAAGCCAATAACGGCCGGCGCCGCAGCGAGGCCGATTTGCCGAAGCATCTGAAGGCGGAGAAAAAGAAGGAACAAACGGACAATACGAACGGCAATGGCGAGGCGACGGAGCGGCGGCGGGATTTCCAATTGAGCTATGCCCTGGACCTGCTGCGCGGCATGGCCTTGTTGCGGCGGCGTAGCGCCGAGTAGCCAGCGGCGGCCGGGATTACCATAGCGTGGCCAGGAAACCCAGGGTCAAAAAGCCCGCCAAGGAGCGGGCGGTAAAAGCCAAGCGGCGGGCGCCAGGCGTCTTTGCCGTGGTGGTATTCGCGCTGGTGGCCGGCGTGGCGGCTCTGGCGGCCTGGTTGACATACAGCTATCAGCCCTCCGAACAATCCGAACCGACGGCCGATTTAACCCGCGCCATGATGAGCATCGACCTGACCAAGGAAGGCCGTGGCGAACAAGACCCGCCAAGAATTGCGGCCAAGGCGGCACACGGCCATGGCGGTGACGACGGCGAAGAGGCGCACCAGCCGGCCAAAAAAGAGGACGGGCCCGGGACCAAAACCAAGCCGAAAAATGTGCCACCCAGCCCTGAACCCACGGTCGAGGACAATAGTCAGAAAAGCGGCGGCCAGAAAAGCGACGGCAAAAAAAGTGACGCCCAAAAGGCAGCGGACCAACACAAGGACAAGCAGGCGGCTGACCCGGCGCCAAAGGCCGCGGCCAAGCAGGCGGGCCCGCGCGGTTCCTTCACCCGGTCCGGCGGCCTGCGTCCGGCGCCCGACCCGGCCTTGGTCAAATCCAGCGATGACGGCCCCCTGCCGGTGGTGGCCGCCGACGGCCGCACGCCCCTGCAGGTCTATGCCCGGCCCTACAAAGCGACCGGCCGGCCCCGCATCGCCCTGGTGGTCGGCGGTCTGGGCATGTCTCAGGCCACGACCCTGGCCGCCATACAGCAATTGCCCGGTGGCGTAACTTTGGCTTTTGCCCCCTATGGCCGGACCCTGCAGGACTATGTCAACCAGGCCCGCGCCGCCGGCCACGAGGTTTTGCTGCAGGTGCCGATGGAGCCCATGGATTATCCCACCAACGATCCCGGCCCCCACACCCTGCTGACCAGCCTGACCATCAACCGCAACCTGAAGCGGCTGGATTGGTTGTTGGGACGGTTCACCGGCTATGTGGGGGTGATTAATTTCATGGGCGGGCGCTTCACCTCCGCGCAATCGCATCTGGCGCCAATCTTGGAGGCCATGCGCGGCCGGGGTCTGATGTTTCTGGACTCCCGTGCCGCTTCCTCTTCCGTTGCGGTGGATATCGCCGGGAAGGTCGGTCTGTACGTCGCCGCCGCTGACCGGGTGGTTGACGTCACCCCCTCCCGCGCCGCCATAGACGCGAGGTTGTTGGAGCTGGAACGCCTGGCTTCAGCCTCGGGCGGGGCCGTGGGCATCGGCTTTCCCTATCCCGTCACCATAGAGCGGCTGGCCCAATGGACCCGCGCCATGGGCGACCGGGGCTATGACCTGGTGCCCATCTCGGCCCTGACCAGCCATGGCAAGGCCATCCGCTAGTATCATGTTGAAACCGTTTTCCGAGCGTCCCTATCGGCCCTGTGTCGGCATCATGTTGATCAATGACCATGGCCTAGTCTTCGTCGCCCAGCGTATCGATCAGGTGGTTGAGGCCTGGCAGATGCCCCAGGGCGGCGTTGAGCAGGATGAAACCCCGCGCCAGGCCGCCCTGCGGGAGCTGGAGGAGGAGATCGGCACCAACCGGGCCGAGATCATTGCCGAGACCGAGGATTGGATCCCTTACGATCTGCCGGCGGAGCTGGCCGACAAGGTCTGGCGGGGGCGCTTTCGGGGCCAGACCCAGAAATGGTTCGCCATGCGCTTTTTGGGCACCGACGGCGACATTAATCTGGCCACGGCGGAACCGGAATTCGACGCCTGGAAATGGACTCCCATGGCGACCCTGGTGGATGTGGCGGTGGATTTCAAGCGGGACAACTACGCCCAGGTGGTAGCCGCATTTCAACACCTGACATGAGCGGCGGCCCGGCCAACGGTACAATTGTAAACGGTACTAACAACGGTACTATTGTGATGGTGCCTGGGGCCTGCTCCAGACCATGGGTTTTCAACGAATTTCGCGGCCATTTCGAAGCTGCCGGCTGGCGGGTCGAGACGCCCGGCCTGCGCTATCATGACCCCGAACCCGGCCAGCCCCCGGACCCGCGTCTGGCGCAAACCAGTCTGGCGGATTATCTCGACGATCTTCGCCGGCAAATCGAGGCCCTGCCCGAACAACCTGAACGCCCCGAACGCCCGGTGGTCATGGGTCATTCCATGGGCGGCCTGCTGGCCCAGTTGCTGGCGGCCAGGGGCCTGGCCCGGGCGGCAATCCTGCTGACGCCGGCCCCACCGTGGGGCATGCTGCCGGCATCGGAAAACGAAATCGCCGCCGCCATGGGCCTGATGTCCCTCGGTTCGATCTGGGAGCAGACCATTGCCCCGGTGTTCGAAATCGCGGCGCAAAATTCCCTCAACCGTCTCGCCCCGGAACGCCAGCGGGAGGTCTTCGCCCAATTCGTGCCGGAATCCGGCCGCGCCCTATTTGAATGCCTGTTCTGGATGTTTGATCTGAACCGCGCCTCCTATATCAACGCCATCAACATTGAATGCCCCTTGTTGGTCGTCGCCGGCGGCCGGGATTTGGCCATCTCCACCGCCACGGTGCAAAAAATCACCGACAAATACCGGGACCTGGCGACCTATCTAGAATTCCCCGACATGGGCCACATGCTGCTGCTGGAAGACGGCTGGCGCGACGTGGCCGAAGCCTGCACCGACTGGCTGGACGACAATTTGCCCAAGCCATAGACGCTTCACGAAGGCTTGCGCAAAGCGTCTATGGGGGTCTCTATCACTGTTGCTAAGTTTAAGGAGCATTCAAATGCCTGATCTGCCACGTTACCTGTTGATCGTCAGCGCCGAGATTGACGCTGCGGTCGAGGCGGCCTGGAACAAATGGTATGATGAAGAACATCTGCCCGATGCCCTGGCTTGCCCCGGCGTACTGGCGGGCAGCCGTTATCTTTCCGTTGGTGATGCCAGCCTGACCAAGGACGGCGGCAAGTCCACCTCGGCGGCCAAGACCTACATGGCGGTCTACGAACTCAGCGGACCGGAGGCCTTGGAGACGCCGGAATTTATCGAGATGCGGGGCTGGTACCAGTTCACCGACAAGATCACCGCCCGTACCCAGGTTTTCGAGAAACTCTAGGCCCCGCTGCTGGCGGATTTCTGTCCGATCACCGTGAAGAACGAGGCCGACTTGGGCTGTTGCGGCAGTTCCACCTGCAACGGGATCATGCGTGCCGTGGCGCTGGCCCGGCCGCGTACGATGGTGCCTTCAAGTTTTGATGGCATGGGATTGCGGGCAATGGGGATGGCGTCCGCCGCGCTGTAAACACAGAGATAGATGGCCCGGCGGCGGGTTTTTGATGGATTGGGTTCGCTGCCGTGGGCGAGGCGGGTATGCATCAGGCAGACCGCGCCGGCCTTGCCCTCGATGGGGACCTGGCGGGCCAGATAATCCTGTTCCAAGGCCGGATTGACCTTGCCGGTAAAGACGCCGTCCTGAAACAGACTGCCGATGGTGCCCTTGTGAGTGCCGGGCACCACCATCAGACAGCCGTTGCCCACGTCCACGTCGTCAAGCAGCAATAGCGCCGTGATGACGTCATCGTTGGTGTGCGGGGTGTAGGGGAAATCCTGGTGATAATGCACCACCATCTGGCTGCCGGGCAGCTTCGAATTGATCTTGCAGTGATGATATTTCACATCCGGGCCGATCAGGTCGGCGACCATGTCGACCATGGGCGCATCGGTCATGACGGCATGAAATACATCGGAAATTTCTGCTGGATTGTTGATCCGCCGCAAGGCCGGGCGGTCGGGAGAATGATTTTCCTCCAGATCAAAACGGGGCCGGCCATCCACCGTTGGCGGGCCATAAGGTTCCGCATGGCCCCGGCTTTCCGCCGCCCAATCGTCCATCTGCTGGCGCAGGAGGGTCAGGGTTTTCGCATCAACGGCGCCGTCGACGATCACATAGCCATCGCGCCAGAATTGCGCTTGTTGCTTTTCCGAGAGAATGTTTCCAGGTATTGTCATTACACGCCCTCCGAAATGGATGGGACGCCCCGAAATCGGGGCGTCCCAGGCCGTTCATAATTAGGCGACCTCGAACAGGCCGGCGGCACCCATGCCGCCGCCAATGCACATGGTGCAAACCACGTACTTGACGCCGCGGCGCTTGCCCTCGATCAGGGCGTGGCCAACCATGCGGGCGCCGCTCATGCCATAGGGATGGCCGATGGAGACGGCGCCGCCGTTGACATTCAGGTTCTCGTCCGGAATGCCCAGGCGGTCGCGGCAATAAATCACCTGCACCGCGAAGGCTTCGTTCAACTCCCACAGACCGATGTCGTCGACGGTCAGGCCGTTGCGTTCCAGCAGCTTCGGCACCGCGAACACGGGTCCAATGCCCATTTCATCGGGCTCGCAACCCGCCACGGCCAGACCGCGGTAGATGCCCAGCGGCTGGATATTGCGTTGCTCGGCCAGCTTTGCATCCATCACCACGGCGGCCGAGGCGCCGTCGGATAGCTGCGAGGCATTGCCGGCGGTGATGGTGCCGCCCTCGAAGACCGGCTTCAGACCGACCAGCCCGTCCAGATTGGTCGAGGGGCGGTTGCCCTCGTCCTTGGCCAAGGTGACTTCTTCTTCCAGCACCGCGCCGGTTTCCTTGTTGGCGATTTGCTTGACGGTCGTCATGGCGACGATTTCATCATCGAACTTGCCGGCCTCTTGCGCCGCCGCCGTGCGCATCTGGCTCTTCAGGCCATAGGCGTCCATGTCATCGCGGCTGACGCCATAGCGCTCGGCCACGGTTTCCGCCGTGTTCAGCATGGCCATGTAGATATCCTTGGCCTTGTCGGTCACGGAGGCATTGGCATGCACGTTCATGTTGCCGTTCTGCACCATGGAGATGGACTCGACACCGCCGCCGATGCAGATCGGCATGTCGTCGCCAATCACCTGCTTGGCCGCCGTGGCGATGGCCATCATGCCCGACGAACACTGCCGGTCCAGGGTCATGCCGCTGACTTCCACCGGCAGGCCGGCGGCAAGCAGGCTTTGCCGCGCCGTGTTGCCGCCCGTGGTGCCCTGCTGCATGGCGCAGCCGATGATCACGTCGTCAACCTCGCCAGGATCAATGCCGGCGCGGGCAACCGCGTGCTGAATGGCGTGGCCGGCCATGGCCGGACCTTCGGTAAAGTTGAAGGCGCCGCGAAAGGCCTTGCCGATCGGGGTGCGGGCGGTGGAAACAATGACGGCTTCTCTCATGGGGATATCCTCGCATTTCGTAAGGGCGTTTGATTTATCTGTCGTCTCATTGGCTGGGGGCAATATAGCCACGCAGCTTCGCCCGCGCCAGCCACCAAAATGTATTCAGCCGTGCATGAAGGGTGGAAGAATATGGTTGATGGCGGCGATTTTCTCCCGATCAGTAGCCCGACAGAGCCGCGACAACCTCGGGACTGGTTTCCACCCAACCGAACTTCATGGCGAAATTTCGCAACATGGCGTGATGCAGATCAGCATCGAAGGATGAAACAGCATCGGACACGACCGTTGTGGGGTAGCCGTGGTGGTAGGCCTGCCGGGCGGTTTCCTCGACACAGATTTGGCTCACCGTGCCGGTAATAACCAGGGAGCCAACCCCCATCACGGCCAGCTCTTCGTTCAGATCGGTGCCATGGAAGGCGCCGTAGCCATATTTTTGGATGATCAGATCATCGGGACTCGGCACCAGTTCGCCAATTACCTCCGTGCAGTCCAGCTCTTCATCCACCTCCCCATAATAGCGGCGGTGCCCTTGCCAACAGCATTTCAGGGGCGGGGCGCATTCCGGCGACCAGTTCCAGGCCAGGTTTGGTATCTGGCGGGATAGAAACTTGGTATAGATCACCGGCCGGGAGGCGGTGCGGAAGGCGGCGATCAGATCCAGATGCGCCGGCACCGTCCCCAGCGCGTCGGGCACCCGCAAGGGACCTTCCCGGCGCACGAAATCGTTCTGCATATCGACGATAATCAGCGCCGGATTCGCATATGAGTTTGTCTGCACTGTCATGGCTTCATCCCTTGGCAAGGATAGCGCTAGAATAGGGGCAAAACCAAGAGGAGGGATTGCCGTGCTAGAGTTCGACTATATCGTCATCGGGGCCGGTTCGGCCGGCTGCGTCCTGGCCAACCGCCTAACGGTGCCCGCATTGTCCAAAACCCTGTTGCTGGAGGCGGGCGGCCCGGACAGCAATATCTGGATCCATGTACCCGTCGGTTTCACCCGCACCCTGAACGATCCATCCGTCAATTGGTGTTTCGAGACCGAGCCCGAGGCGGCCACGGACAACCGCAAGATTGCCATTCCGCGGGGCAAGGTTCTGGGCGGTTCATCCTCCATAAACGGCATGCTGTATGTGCGCGGCCAGGCCCAGGATTACGATACCTGGGCGCAGATGGGCAATCGGGGCTGGTCATATGATCAGGTGCTGCCCTACTTCAAGAAATCGGAAAAGTTCGAGCGCGGCGGCAATGATCTGCGCGGCGGCCGCGGCCCCATGAATGTCGCCGACATGCGCGAGAACAACAAGCTGCTGGATGCCATGATCGAAGCCGGCGGGCAGGCCGGCCACGGCATCAACCCCGATTACAACGGCGAGAAACAGGATGGCTTCGGCTATTATCAGGTCACCCAGCGCCATGGCCGCCGGCACAGCACGGCGCGGGCATTCCTCAATCCCGCCTCGCACCGGGCCAATCTGCGGGTGGAAACCAATGCCGTCGCCGCGCGCCTTTTGCTGGATGGCAAGCGGGTGGTCGGCGTGGAGTACAAGGTGGGCGACGAAACCCGCCAGGCGCGCGCCAGCCGCGAGGTTATCTTGAGCGCCGGGGCCGTGCAATCGCCGCAACTGTTGGAGCTGTCCGGCATCGGCCGTCCGGACGTGCTGCGGGACCTTGGGATCGAGGTGCGCCACGAGTTGGCCGGCGTGGGCGAAAACTACCGCGATCATTATATGAGCCGCGTCAACTGGCGGGTCCGAGGCGCCCGCACCCTGAACGAACAGAGCCGGGGTTGGCGCCTGGCCGTGGAGGCGATCAAATACGGTATCGCCCGGCGCGGCATGCTGACCTACACCGCCGGCATCGTGCACGGCTTTGTCCGCAGCCGGCCGGACCTGGCCACGCCGGATGTGCAGTTTCATGGCGCCCATGCCTCCCATACCGGGGGCAATACCCGCCTTCTGGACGCCGACCCGGGCATGACCTTGGCGGCCTGCCAGTTGCGCCCGGAAAGCCGCGGCTCGATCCATATCCGCGACAACCGGCCAGGCAGCGAGCCGGCCATCCGCCCGAACTTTCTAGCCGACGAGATCGACCGCGCCGCCCTTTTGGCGGGTCTGCGCATCGCCCGGGATATCGCCGCCCAACCGGCCCTGAGCGATTATGTGGATTTCGAGATGCAGCCCGGCAAGGACATCCAGACCGACGATGAGCTATTGGCCTACGCGCGGGCCACCGGTTCCACCGTCTATCACCCCATCGGCACCTGCCGCATGGGCCCCGACAACGATCAGATGGCCGTGGTTGACGATCACCTGCGGGTGCGCGGCCTGGACGGGTTGCGGGTAATCGATGCCTCCATCATGCCCACGTTGGTTTCAGGCAACACCCATGCGCCCACCGTCATGATCGCCGAGAAAGGCGCGGAGATGATTTTGGCGGATGCGGCGGGGGTTTAGCGTCCATGTACCAGCCCAGGACCGGGGGCCGTTAAATAAGAGGCGCCGCCATTGACCGTTGATCCGGATGCTGAAATGGCTGAGTCGATCATTGCTAAGGCCTTCCAGCCGATTACAGCCCATTAAATCAACGACAGTATGGCCCTGGCGAACGCCTCCGGTGCCTCCTGTGGCAGGTTATGGCCGACCGATGGAATAACCTCGCGCCGATAGGGCCCGGTGAAGAAACGCTCGTGGCCTTCGCAGCCCCGTTCGTCCATGACGCCGTCGCCGCCGCCGTCCATGGCCACGGTGGGCACGGAAATAAGCGCGCGCGCCGCCAAACGGGCCTCAATCTCCGCAACGCGCGGATCGCCCTCGACCAGGGCATGGCGGTGGCGGTAGGAGTGGATCACCACATCGACGAAATCGGGGTTCTCGAAGGACGCCGCCGTGCGGTCATAGGTGGCATCGTCGAACCGCCAGTTCGGCGACCACAGCCGCCAAAGCAGTTTGCAATAGGGATGGCGGCTGGCCGTCAGGCCGGCGCGGCCCCGTTCGCCGTGAAAATAATACTGGTACCAGAGCCTATGCTCCATCTCGGGCGGGGCCGGACGGGAGGAACGTGCGATATTCTGGATGTTGTAGCCGTTGCAGCTTACCAGCCCCTTGACCCGTTCGGGCCACAGGGCGGCGACGATGCAGGCCGCCCGCCCGCCCCAGTCATAGCCGCCCAGCACCGCCTGGGTGATCTCCAGGGCATCCATCAGGGCGCGGAGGTCATCGCCCAACACCGCCTGTTCACCCGACCGCGGGGTCTCGGCCGAGAGAAACTTCGTTGGGCCATAGCCGCGCAAATAGGGCACGATGACCCGGCATCCCGCCGCCGCCAAAGCCTGGGCAACGTCGTCATAGGCCCGGATATCGTAGGGAAAGCCGTGCATCAGGATAACCGGCTCGCCCATCGGCGGCCCGCTCTCTTCGTAGGCCACGACCAGGACGCCGGCGGTAATGGTTTTCAATGTCATGGGGGAACCTAGCGCATGTCGCGGCCAATCTGAACCAGAACACTAGGCGCAATGGACCCTCTGGGCAATCGCCCAGGATCGGTTAAGATATGGGCAACAATAAATTCCCGAAAACCTAACTGGAAACGCAAAAGAGACCTCACATGAAAAAACGCGTCATGGTGCAACTGGCCATCAGCGATGGCATCAAATCCGTCTTCGAGGGGCGGGACGATATCGAGGTGGAGCAATTCACCGAACTTAGTGAAGACAATATTTATCAGCATATTGGCAATTACGACGCGGCCATTCTGGGTGGAGCCGCCTTTACACCGCGCCTGATCGAGGCCGCCGACAAGCTGCGGGTCGTCTCCCGCTTCGGGGTCGGTTATGACGCCGTCGACGTCCCTGCCCTGACCAAGGCGGGCATTCCCCTGACCATCGCCGGTATCGCCAATTCGGTTACCGTGGCCGAACATGCGCTGTACTTCATGCTCGCCCTGGCCAAACAAGCGCTTGCCTATGACCGGGAGACCCGGACCGGCAACTGGGCCGTGCGCTGGGACCTGCCTGCTTTCGATCTGGCCGGACGCAGGGTGCTGGTCCTGGGCTTCGGCAAGATTGGGCGGCGCCTGGTAAACCGCCTTGTCGCCATGGAGATGGAGGTCCTGGTGCATGATCCTTATGTGGTCCAGGACGGCATCCGCACCGCCGGCGCCACGCCGGTGGATGATTGGCGGGCGCGGCTGGGCGAGATCGATTTTCTGTCCATCAACTGCATGAAAAACAAAGAGACCAACGGCATGGTGGCCGCCCCCGAACTGGCGGCCATGAAGGCCACGGCCTATGTGGTCAACACCGCCCGCGGCGGCATCGTCGACGAGGGCGCGCTGTACGATGCCTTGAAATCGAAAAGCATCGCCGGCGCCGGGATTGATCCCTTCGTGGTGGAACCGGCCACGGCGGACAATCCCCTGTTCGAACTGGATAATATCATTGTCTCGCCCCATTCCGCCGGGGTCACTCAGGAATCGGTCTTTCGCATGGGTCAGATCGCGGCCCAGAACGTGGTCGATTGTTTCGATGGCAGGCTGGACCCGGCCAACGTCATCAACACCGAAGTGCTGGATTAGCGGAATGGTCACGGGCGGCATCTATTTGGGAGCCTGAGGTTCATGCGCAAAGCTTTCCCCCGGACGGGAACGGACTGGAAAACCCTGGAAGCGGAAATGGCCGGGATGTCGGATGGCGATATCGATTGGCGCCATGGCCGGGCGCCGCTGTACGTCTTTCACGGCAGCGACAGCGCCCATGAGGTCGGCAAGCAGACCTTCATGAATTTCTTTTCTGAAAACGCCCTGGGCGGCCGCCGGGCCTTCTTTGGTCTGAAACGCATGGAAGACGAGGTGGTGGAGATGGGCCTGGATCTGTTCCAGGCCCCGGACGGAGCCGTGGGCAATCTGTCCACGGGCGGCAGCGAAAGCATCTTCATGGCGGTCAAGGCGGCCAGGGATTGGGGCCGGGACCAGGCCCGCCTGAAGGAACCGTTCAACATTATTGCGCCTTATACGGCCCATGCGGCCTTTAACAAGGCGGCGGACGTGATGGATCTGGAAGTCCGCCGGGTCGATACCAACGCCCAGCGCCACGCCGATGTCGGGGCCATGGCGGGCGCCATGGACGAGCATACGATCATGCTGGTCGGTTCCGCGCCCTGTTTCCCCCATGGCGTGATTGACGGCATCGATGCGCTGAGCGAGCTGGCAATGGCGCGGGATATCTGGCTGCACGTGGATGCCTGCGTCGGCGGCTACGTGGCGCCGTTCTTCCAGCGCATCGGCCGGGATATCCCCGCCTTTGATTTCGCCCTGCCCGGCGTGCGCACCCTGTCGGCGGACCTGCACAAGTTCGGCTTTTGCCCGAAGCCAGCCTCGACCCTGTTTTATCGCTTTGAGGCGGACCGGGAGCGGGGTCTGTTCCATTTCGATGCCTGGCCCAACGGACAGTTCAGCACGGCGACATTATCGGGCACCCGGGCGGGCGGCGCCATCGCGGCGGCCTGGGCCGTGATGCATCACCTGGGCCAGGACGGCTACATGGCCATCGCCCGGGACCTGGCCGCCATGACCGATGCCTATGTGGCGGGGATCACGGCCATTGACGGCTTGGCCCTTCTGGCCCAACCGCATCTGACCATCATTAATTTTGCCGCCGCAAAGCCGGATGACCTGGATATTTTCGCCGTGGCCGAGGCCATGGACGGGCGTGGCTGGCTGCCCGGACTGACCCAGAACCCCAAGGGCATGCATGCCATGCTGTCCATGTTCCACGAAACCGGCCGGGAAGACTATTTGTCGGATTTGGCCAGTTGCGTCGAACAGGTTCGCGGCGCCAATGCCGCCTCTGATCTGAAGGCGGTCTATTGAGTTCACTTCGCAGAGGCTCGCCCCTGACGGGGATGCTGGTAATTGGGTTGGGCACCCTGATCGTACCCTTGGATACCTCGGTCAATATTGCCTTTCCCGATATCACCTCGTCATTCGCCATCCCCATTACGGATATTCAATGGGTCGTGCTCAGCTACGTGCTGATCTATGTGGCGTTGCTGCTGGCTTTTGGCAAGTTGGGCGATCTGTTCGGCCACAAGCGCATCTTCCTGATCGGGCTGGCGGTCTCGGCCCTGGCCTTTGCTGCCTGCGCCCTGGCGCCGAGCTATCAGTGGCTGTTGGGGGCGCGGGTGTTGCAAGGCATTGGGGCCGCCTTCGTGCTCAGTTGCGGGGCGGCCCTGGCCACGGCCCTGTTTCCCGAGAGTGGCCGGTCGCGGGCGCTGGGCGTCTACACCATGATGTTCGGCATTGGTGCCGCCGCCGGGCCTTCACTGGGCGGTTTCATGGTGCAGGCCTGGGGCTGGGAGGCGGTGTTCTGGTTCCGCCTGCCGATCTGCCTCGCCGCCCTGGTGGCCCTGCCCTGGTTAAGCGATGCCCAAGGCGCGCGCCGGACCGGCGGTTTTGATCTGTCGGGCGCCTTGCTGCTGGCTCTGGGCCTGGCCGCCTTGATGTATGCTCTGAACCGGTTGCGGGTTGACCCGGTATCGGGACTATTGATCGCCCTGTTGGGCACGCTGGCGCTGGCGGTCTTCGTGCGGCGCGAGATCACGGCGGCGGAGCCGATCGTGCCCATGGCCGCTTTCCGCCGGCTGGATTTCTCGGTGCTGAATATCTTTAACACACTTGTCATGCTGGTGGGTTTCGCGCCTTATTTGATCGTGCCTTATTTTCTGGTCCGGGTTACCGATTATTCCCTGGCCACTTCCGGCCTGATCCTCGCCATATCCGCCGTGGGCCAGGCCATCGCCGCGCCCCTGGGCGGCTGGCTGCTAAGCCAGCGGCCGCTGTCGTTGGGGGCCAGCGCGTTTGCGTTATTGGGCGCCGTAATGGTCGCTCTCGCAACCCTTGCGATTGCTACCTGGAGCGAAGGCGTGACCATCGCCACCATAGCCGGGCCAATGTTTATGCAAGGTCTGGGGCTGGGTCTGTTTCAGCTCTGTATCCTGGATGTGGTCACGCAACGGCTGGACGTGCGCGACCGGGGCGTCGCCGGCAGCCTGGCGCAGGTTTCACGCACCCTGGGCGTGGTCCTAGGCGCGACCTGCCTGTCGCTGATATTCGCCCACCTGCGGCAATCGGGCGCCCACGATGGCCTGGACGAAATGACCGCATTTCTGGCGGCCTATCGCATGACATTCTTTATCGCGGGCGGCGGATTGTTGCTCTGCCTCGCCCTCACCTTGATGCGGCCGCGCCTTTGGTTCAACGCAGATCAATAGGAGGCGAAAACCATGCAGCAAACGGATCGATGCTTTGTAAACGTGGTCTAGACCTGTCAGTCGCCCGATAGGTTTTCAGCGCCTTCGACAAGATCTCGGCCGCCGCGCGCTGTTCCTCGTCCGACATGGCGGCAGCTTCGAGATTGAGTTGCAGGTGCGGCAGGTCGGCGCGAATGGGTCTGTGGGCGGTGTCCATGTGGTCGAGGAAATCCATCACCCGGTATGTCGCGACGGGGTAGGCCATGCCCTTCACCTCGAACCGGCCGGCCTCTTCGCAATAGATCCGGTCTTTGATATGGGCGTAGGACTCGTAGGAAATAATAATCTCACCGGGCGTGGCGGCGCCTTCCAGGCGGGAGGCCAGATTGACGCCGCCGCCGATGATCGTATAGTCCATGCGGTCATCGCTGCCGAAATTGCCCACCGTGCAAAAGTCCGTATGAATGCCCATGCGGCAACGCAGCGGTTTTTCCACGCCGCCTTCACGCCAATATCGTTGCAGCGCCACCATGCGGTCGCGCATGGTAATGGCCATTCCGACACAGACCAGGGCGTCTTCCCGTATGCCCCTGCTCTCCGGATCGCCAAAGAAAATTATAATGGCGTCGCCCACATATTTATCGATGGTGGCGCCGTGTTCCAGGGCGATCTTCGACATTTCGGTTAGGTAGTGATTAAGTAGCTGGGTCAGGGCCTCTGATTCCAATTGATCGGCGGTCTCGGTGAAATCCGCGATATCGGAAAAGAACACCGTCAGTTTCTTCCGGCTGGAGGCGAGCTTGACCTCCTGGCGGCCGGAGAAAATGGATTCATAAACCTGCGGTGAAAGGTATTTAGCCAATTGGTTGGACAACCGCTCCAAGGCATTGGTCTTCTCCGCCAGCTCCGCTTCGCGCCGTTTCAATTGGGTGATGTCCGTGTAGACGGCAACAAATCCGCCGTCATGGGTGGGCCGTTCGCTGGTTTGCACCCAAACACCGTTGGCGAAATGAATTTCGACCGCCGGGCGAAGCTCCTTCCGCCGTTGGTGACGGTGTTCAATGAATTGCTCCGTCGTACCTTCGATATCGGGAAACATGCCCGCTTCGAACGCGGCGGCCAGATAATCCAGGTGATAGGCGCCAGGCACCACCAAATCGGCGATTTCCTGCCCGACGGCATCAACATAGAATTGCCGGTAGGTGTCGTTGCACAAGACAATCCGCTGTTCCTTGTCGAATACGATGAAACCTTCCCGTACCGACATCACCGCATCCGTGAACTGCCGCCGCGCGGTCTCCAGTTCGCCCTTTAACCGCTCGACCTCGGCGAGCAGACCGGAATGATCATTTTGTGGCATTGCTCAATCACAATTGCGAATTGCCCGTTGACGGATCAACCCTGCGTCCGCCCCCCGGTCCTGTCAAGAACCCCGAACCGCTAGAGCCGCTCGTCGGGGGGCAGGGTGTCGGTGACCAGGTCGCGGATCAGGCGTTTATTGGGCAAGGGATCGAGAACCATCACTCCAGGCTTCAACGGCGTGGTGCAGGCATAGCCGGTCCTGCCGTCGATGCGCATGACGCATTCCTTGCAGGCATTGGCATTGATGCAGGAATAGCGCACCGCCAAGGTGGCGTCCCGGTTGCCCCTGATCCAGCGCAGGGCGTCGAGCACGGATTGGCCGTCTTCGAATTCGAAATCAAAAACCTGGTGGCGGGCGGGGCCTTCGGCGCTGCCCCGGCGGATTTTCAGACGGGTGGTTTGGCGTTCGCTCATGACGTCAACTCCGATGGGGCAAGGTGGCGCACCTCCGAGCAGGACAATGCGATACCATCATCCGACCTTCGGATCACTTGGGTTCGGCTCCAGGCTGCCTCCAGGCCGGGGAAATCTTCCCGCTGGTGGGCGCCCCGGCTTTCTTCACGGGCTAGGGCGGCGGTGGCGATAGCCCTGGCGACTTCCACCATGTTGCGCAGGGCAAACCAATCCGCCCGCTGCTGATTAAAGGCCAAGGGACCATCCGTTGACATGTGGGGCAAGCGGCCGGCCAACGCGGCGATGCCGTCCAAGGCCCGCTCCAGGCCCTCTTTTGTGCGAAACGGACCCACGTCCCGCTGCATCAAGGCCTGTAATTCAATAATGCCCTCCGTTGCATTCCCCTCGCCCGTCCGGCCCGCCGTCTCCGACAGAAAGTTCAGGTGTGCCTGGGCCGCGGCCCGGATATCTGGCACCGGCTCGGGCCCGGAAGCCGCGGCCGACGCTACCGCCGCCGAGCGGCCGGCCAGTTCGCCAAAGACGAAGGCTTCGGTGATGGCATTGCCCGACAGCCGATTTGCGCCGTTGGCCCCGCCCACCGCCTCGCCGGCGGCAAACAAGCCAGGCACGTTGGTGGCAAGGGTCTCGTCCACCCGCAAGCCGCCCATGTGGTAATGTGCGATGGGGGAGACCTCGATCGCCATTTTGGTCAAATCGATGCCGTTGTCGGCCAGGCGGTCAATCACCGGGCCGAAGGCGGCGCGCAGATCAGCCTCCGCAATATGCTCGAACGACAGCCATGCCCCGCCGTGGGGCGAGCCGCGCCCGGCCTCCACCTCCTTGAAGATGGCGTAGGTAGCGGTATCACGGGTGACCACGTATTTGCCGTCCTCCACCGTGCCGTAGTTCTGGGTGAATTCCTCGCCCTCGCCGTTCAGAAGAACACCGCCCAGTTTGTAGCGGAACGGATCCCACATGATCGGATCCATGCCGATCAGGCGCGGGGCCAGATGGCCGATGGGAAAGAACTGCACGAACTCCATATCAATCAACGCCGCGCCGGCGCGCAGGGCCAGGGCAAAGCCGTCGCCGCCCATGTTGGCGGAAGCGGAATTGCGTTGATACAGGCCCGTCAGGCCGCCCGTGGCGATCACCGTGGCACCGGCGGTAATCGTGACCCCTTCCCCGCTTTCCAGATGCATGGCAACGGCGCCCAGGGCCCGGCCGTCGCGGATCACCAGATCCGTCACCATCAGGTCCGAGATACGGCGGATGCCATCATACTGACGCACCTTGTTGCGCAAGGTGCGGGAGCTGGCCGGGCCGGTATTGAGGAAATCCACATAAACACAGCGCTTGCGGTCATGGCCCGGCGCATGGGCCTGAGTGATGTGGTTGCCGGAACCCGGGCTTCGGGCCCAACCGACCCCCCAGCCGTCCATCTGCCGGATCCGGTCCGGGGCCGATTGGCAGAGGATTTTCGCCAGGGGCTCATCCACCAGGCCGCGGCCGGAGGCAATAGTATCGGCCAGATGATGGCGCCAATGGTCCGGTTCCTCCTCGCCAATGGCCACCGCCACGGTCATCTGCGCCATAATGGTGGCGCCGGACCGCCCCACCACGCTTTTATCCAGCAACAGCACACTTGATCCCGCCTCCGCGGCGGCGATGGCGGCATACATGCCCGCCCCTCCGGCACCGATGATCAGCACCTCCGTCTCTAAATAGTGAGCCATGGCTTACAGCAGATCCGCGACGGCGGCGCGGTATTGTTCGATGCCCCGCAGATGATCGGCCAGGCCGCGCCCAGGGATGCGGGTGTGATGCTCGCCCCGGTCATAGCTGTTGTTGACGGTGATGTGGCTGACGCCCGCATCGCGCCAGAATTCGAATTCACGGCGCCAATCCTCCGCCCCCCCGGCCCCCACGGAGGCCCAGATTTCAAGCCCCATGGCGCCCGGGTCGCGCCCCTCGGCCAAGGTATAGTCACGCAGCTTCTCGAATTCAGCGACGGCGCCGTCTCCGGGGGGATGGGCCAGCATGATCCAGCCGTCGCCCCATTTCGCCGTCCGCCGCAAGGTCACATCCTCGTGCCCACCGAACCACAGGGGCACCCGGCCGCCATTGGGCAGGGGATTGATGCCCGCATCGTTGATCTTGTGCCATTGGCCATCGAAGGTGACGTGCGGCTCGGCCCACAAGGCTTGCATGAACTGCACCTGCTCCTCGGACCGCCGCCCGCGATTGGAAAAATTCTCGCCCAGGGCCACGAATTCTTCTGGGTTCCAGCCTACCCCGATGCCTAGACGAAAGCGCCCGCCGCTCAACACATCGACACAGGCGGCCTGCTTGGCCACCAACGCGGCTTGCCGTTGGGCCAGGATCAGCACCTGGGTGGAAAAGCCAATGCTTTCGGTGCAAGCACTCAAGAAACCGAACAGCACGAAGGTGTCATGAAACAGATCGGCGGAGGTATTGCGATCGCCCCAATCGGGCCGGCTTTCAACATTGACGCCGATGACATGATCCGCCGCGCCGATATAGTCATAGCCCAGACCTTCGGCTGTCTGGGCAAACTCCCGTACCACACCGGGATCACCGCCGATATCCCACATGGGTATGTTTGCGCCAAGTTTCATGCTGCTCCGTCCTCGTATTTTGAAAAGCCCTTCGTCGGCGATAATAGCACACTAGAATTGAGCCAACATCACCTTGCCAGCGGATCATGAAGCACCGTATACGAAATACGGCGGATCGCGGAACGGGGAGAGGTTGATGAGTGATTTTCACGAGACACCGGTATTGGGCGTCATCGGCGGCAGCGGCGTCTACGAAATTGACGGCTTGAGCGATACGCGCTGGCAGGCGGTGGAAACCCCCTGGGGCGAACCATCGGATGAATTGCTGTTCGGCAACCTCGAAGGCGTGGACATGGTGTTCCTGCCGCGCCATGGCCGGGGCCATGTGCAGACGCCGTCCTCGATCAACTACCGGGCCAATATTGATGCCATGAAACGATCCGGCGTCACCGACATTATTTCCCTGTCCGCCTGTGGATCCTTCAACGAAGATCTGCCGCCCGGTACCTTTGTCATTATCGATCAGTTCATCGACCGCACCTTTGCCCGGGAGAAAAGTTTTTTCGGCCCCGGCATGGTGGGCCACGTTTCCATTGCCCATCCCGTCAATGCCCGCCTCGGCGATTGGTGCGAGCAGGCCGCCCGCGAAGTTGGCGTGCCGGTGCATCGGGGCGGCACCTATTTGTGCATGGAGGGGCCGCAGTTTTCCTCTCTGGCGGAAAGCAATCTGTATCGCCAATGGGGTTGCCAAGTCATCGGCATGACCAACATGCCCGAGGCCAAGCTGGCCCGCGAGGCGGAAATTCCCTATGCCACCGTGGCCATGGTGACGGATTTCGATTGCTGGCATCCCGATCATGACGACGTACAGGTGGACGATGTGGTCCGCGTCCTGCTGGGCAATGCCGAACATGCCCGCAATTTGGTCAAACTTGTCGCGCCCCGCTTGCGGGAGCGGCCCGCCGTCTGCCCCTCGGGCGATGACCGGGCCCTGGACATGGCCCTGATGACCCAGCCGGACAAACGCGACCCGGCCTTGCTGGCCAAATTGGATGCGGTCGCCGGCCGCCTTCTCAACACCTAAGTATGCACAGTTAAGGAACCCTCCATGGACTTCCCAACGAATCTGAAGGACTTGATCCGGACCATTCCCGACTACCCAAAAGAGGGCATCATGTTCCGGGATATCACCACCCTGATGCAGCACCCGGCGGGTTTTCGCCGCACCGTGGACGAATTGGTGCAGCCCTTTGCCGGCAGCTCCATCACCCGCGTCGCCGGGATAGAGGCGCGGGGCTTTATCCTGGGCGGGGCGGTGGCGCATCAGCTCTCTATCGGGTTTGTCGCCGTGCGCAAGAAGGGCAAGCTGCCCTGGCAGACCATATCCGTGGAGTA
>JAPYUH010000039.1:11248-23418 GCA_029936195.1 Alphaproteobacteria bacterium | reverse complement strand
GAAAAAACGCGCCGAGCGTGAAGCGGCCGAGGACTAGGACGAAACGGTTTAACCCGCGGCAATGCCGGCCTTGGCATAGCCGTGACGCCTCGGCGAATTAACCAATTCCCTTTATGGCAATTTCTATATTGTCTGCCTGGCTCAATGCGTCTAGGCTCGTTGTTCGATCATGTGACGTAATTGGATGGAAAAAAGAACAAACGCATCCAACAAATATGCCTTAGGGAGGTAGCAATGCGTAGAAAGACATTTTCGAAACTATTGATTCCCGCCATAGCATTGGCGTTGATCGCAACACCGGCCATGGCGGCCAAGAAAAAGCCCATCAAAATTGGCTTGCTGTATGCCCTTTCGGGCTTGGCGGCGGTTTATACCAAGGGCACGGTAATCGGCCATCAGATCGCGGCTGAAGAAATTAATGCCGCCGGCGGCGTTTTGGGACGCAAGATCAAGTTCGTCGTCCGCGATAACAAATTGAAACCCGGCATCGCGGTGAAGGAATTCCGCCGCATGGTGACCCGTGACAAAGTTGACTTCGTCATGGGCATTATTTCCTCGGGCGTAGCCCTGGCGGTGAGCCAGGTGGCCAAGGAGATGAAGGTATTGTTCGTCGATACCATCGCCCAAACCGCGGCGCTGACGGGCGAACAGGGTCATAATTATGTGATCCGCACCAATACCAATTCCACCGTTATTGGACGCACCGCCGCACTGGCCGCGTCCAAACAGTCGTGGAAGAAATATTATTTCATCGGCCCTGATTATGAATGGGGTCACAGGGTCAATTCCGATTTTTGGAGTTTCCTGCAAGTCAAGAAGGACGGCGTCGAAAAACTCGGCGATCTGTGGCCGAAACTGGGTGAGCGGGATTATTCCGCCCATATCACGGCGATGTTGAATGCCAAGCCCGACGCGGTATTTTCCTCGCTCTGGGGCGGCGATCTGATCGCCTTTATCAAGCAGGCCAGCGCTTATGGTTTCTTTGATAAAATCCAATACATCTCAACCGGTGGCGGCGACTTGGATATCCTGAAACCCTTGGGCAAGGAAATGCCGGACGGCGTCATGGCGACGTATCTCTATGCCTTCGACACCGCCCCGGTGAAGCAGGCGGAAAACAAGAAGTTCATCGCCGAGTTCAAAAAGCGGGCCGGTTATGTGCCGAAGTCCGGTGACATCATCGGTTATGTCTCGACCTATATGTTGGCGCAGGCTATGGAAAAGGCGGGCAGCTCGGATTCGGATGCAATTATAAAGGCCATGCGTGGTTCCAAGTTCGAGACCATTCTGGGCGATGTCGAAGTCCGGAAAATCGACGGTCAGGCAACGTTTGCCTACCACGCCGGCTTTACCTATACGAATCCGAAATATCCCTTCAAACGCCTGAAGGATGTCACCCGCGCCGAAGGTTTGGAAGTTCTGCGCACCGATGCAGAAGTTACCAAGGCGCGTGCGGATTACAAGAAGAAGGGCAGCTAGGAATTGGCTTTGAGACGCGTACTGAACGGTTCGTGTCGGCATGCCAGTGGTTAAGCGACCGGAACCCCGGCAATTTGCCGGGGTTCCGACGCTGTCCGCCCCCCTGCCAGCCGGCGCAGCGCGTTCAATGACGCCGTCAAAATCTGATCCCAACGGCCAAACCTGATAGACCATTTGTTCAATATTCATGACGGCCCCCGCTGCTCTTGATACGATGGGGATTGTGGGGCGGGCGTCTTCATTACACGGAGTTCCGGCATGGCGGATTTCTTTACCAATGTATTGTTTGTGCAACTCATCAATGGGTTGTTTATCGCCGCCGGCATTTACTTGGTGGCATCGGGTCTGTCGCTGGTATTCGGCGTGCTTGGCATTCTCAATTTCGCGCACGGATCGTTCTACATGTACGGTGCCTTTTTTGTGTTCACCTACGTCGGATTTACAGTTGGGGATTTTTGGCCGGCGTTAATCATCGCGCCCTTGGCGGTGGTTGTCTTGGGCGTGGTCATGGAAGTGGTCTTTTTACGGCCGATCTACAAATCCGATCCCCTGTACCAATTGCTGCTGACTTATGCGCTGGTGCTGATTTTTGGCGATCTGGTAAAAATTATCTACGGCGCGGAAAACCTGTCGGTGAGCCGGCCCGAAGGCTTTGAAAGCACGGTTACGGTGCTTGGAAGTCAGTTCCCCTCATACCAGATGTTCGTCCTTCTGCCGGCCGGGTTTTTGACCGTCCTGGGGCTATATCTGTTCCTCAACCGCACCAATATCGGACGGACGGTTCGCGCGGCGACCCAGGACAGGGAAATGATCGGCGCCCTGGGCGTCAATGTACGCCTGCTTTATACCGGCGTCTTTGCCGTCGGCGCCTTTCTTGGCGGTCTGGGCGGGGCTGTTCTTGCCCCGATGGGCGCGCTGTATCCGGGCATGGACTTCGACGTCATCATCGAGGTTTTCCTGGTCGTGGTTTTGGGTGGTCTTGGTTCCATGGCCGGCACCGCGCTGGGCGCGATAATATATGGCGAGTTGAAGTCATTCGGCATTCTGTGGGTGCCGGAATTGGAATCGGTGTTTATCTATGTGCTCATGGCCGTGGTATTGGTGGCCCGGCCACAGGGCTTGTTGGGCAAGAAAGTTGAAGGTGGTCACTAATGGCAACGTCGCAAGATAGTTCGCAAGACGGCGCGGGCGCGATGAGCCAGACGCAGGGCGCTTTACGCGATCCCGTGCTTTGGGGCTTTCTGGTGGCATTGGTGTTGTTGTTCTGGACACCCGAGCTGATCATATACATGGAATGGGCGGATTTCTGGATCATCTTCCTGACGGAAGCTTTCATCTGGTCCCTGTTCGCCGTCGCCTTTAATCTGCTCATGGGCTATGGCGGCCTGATCTCGTTCGGACAGGCGGCCTACCTCGGCATCGGCGGCTACACGGCCGGTCTGCTGTTGAAATATCTGGTCTGGATGAATTTCTATGTGGCCCTGGTGGCCGCCCCCGTTGGCGGCGCTATCGCGGCCCTGGTGATAGGTTATTTCTGCATTCGCCGCACCCATATCTATTTCGCCATTCTGACCCTTGCCTTTGGCCATATCGTCTATCTCATCGCTTTCAAATGGTATGACTTCACGGGCGGCGACAACGGCCTGATCGGCATTCCCGTTCCCGAATGGATCAAGGATCCGACCTTCGCCAATTACTACAAATTCGTTTTGGTGATTTGCCTGGTCTCTATCTACCTGCTGTGGCGCATTGTAAATTCACCGTTCGGCAAGACCCTGACGGCGATCCGTGAAAACGAAGTGCGGGCCGATTTCGTCGGTATAGACGTGCAACGGCACAAACTGTACGCCTTCATGATCGCCGGCGCCTTTTCCGGGCTGGCTGGTGCCTTGATCATGATCAACGAACGCAGCGTCTATCCTGATCTGGCCCATTGGACCCAATCCACCCAGGTTCTTTTGATGAGCCTGCTGGGCGGCGTCTATACATTCTTCGGACCTGTTGTCGGGGCATTTTTGCTGCTGACCATGGACGCGGATATTACCCAGAATTATCCGGAGATTTGGCAATTGTTCCTCGGCGGGACCCTGGTCCTGATCCTGTTTGCGCTGCCGGGCGGCATCGTCGGATTTATTCAGGAGCGGGACGAAAATGCCGCTGATGACATGGCGGTTCGTATGGCCAAGCTGATGGCTCAATTCAGCCGAAAATCCTGGTATTTCTTTTTAGGCGCCGTCGGCTTCACATTGTTTTTCTCGATCCTGCAAGCGCCGGATTCATGGTGGATTTCAGAAGATTGGGATTTCGAACTGCTGTCTCTGATTACCTGGGGAATGCTTCCTCGTTCCATTTTGCAGCTCGTGGTGGGCGTGGCCATCATGTGGTGGCTGTTGCGCGGCATTCGATCCTATCAACCGCTGCACCGTTGGTTGCTGTTGGCCTTTTCGGTCTTGTCGCTGTTCCTGCATGTCTATCTGGAGACCCCCCTGTCAGGGCTGCTGCTGGTCTTTTTGTGGGTCGTCTACAGCTTTTACTGTCTGTTCGAGGCGGATACACGGCAGGCCTTTAGCCAGGGCGTCGAAGTGACGGCCAAGGATGTCGCTGGGGAGGCGGCGGAATAATGGGCGCCGGAGATCATTTGCCGGTCCAGGGAGTGTTTTAATATGTTGCTTCGCGTGGAAAACGTGACCATGTCGTTCGATGGCTTCATTGCCACCAATAATGTTTCCCTGAATGTGGAAAAGGGCCAGATGGCCTGTATTATCGGCCCGAACGGCGCGGGTAAATCGACCCTGTTCAACCTGATCACGGGCCACTTGACGCCGACGGAAGGTAAAGTTTACTTCCACGATCAGGATATTACCGGCCAGGCGCCGCACACAATATGCCAGCTCGGCATGGGGCGGTCCTTTCAACGAACCAATATTTTCCCCCGCCTGACCGTTTTCGAAAACGTTCAGGTGGCGGTGCTGGCCCATACCCGCAAGACCCTCAACTTCCTGACTCCGACGAAAAACATGGTGCAGGCCGACACTTTCTCCTTGCTTAAGGATGTCGGCTTGGTAGATCAGGCAAATTCGGTCTCGGGCACGCTGTCATATGGCTTTCAAAAACAATTGGAGTTGGGCATCACCCTGGCCTCGGACCCGGAAATCCTCTTGCTGGATGAACCGACCGCCGGCATGTCGCCCCAGGAAACCACCAATTCCATCGCCTTGATCGAACGTATTTCCCGGGAGCGGGGCCTGACCCTGTTGTTCACGGAACATGACATGGACGTGGTGTTTTCCGTCGCCGAAAAAATTACCGTCCTGCACCAGGGCGCGGTCCTGGCCGAAGGCACGCCAGAAAATGTAAAGAACGATCCGGATGTGCAGCGCATCTATTTGGGAGAAGCGGCATGATCCTGGAAGTCAACGATATCTACACATCATACGGTTTAAGCCAGATCCTGTTCGGCATCTCCATCAATGTGGATCAGGGCGAGTGCGTTGCCTTGCTGGGCCGCAACGGCGTGGGCAAGACCACCACCTTGCGCTCCATTATGGGCTTGACCGCGCCCAAACAGGGCACGGTGGTCTATAAGGGCGAGGACATCACCGGCCGGCCCGCCTTCAAGGTGGCCAAGTTGGGCGTTGGTTTCGTTCCCGAAGAGCGGCGCATATTCCCCGATCTTTCGGTGCGGGAGAACCTGGAGACCGGCCGCAAATCCGCCGCCAACGGCAGCGCGGGGAATGGTGAGTGGACCATCGAGCGGGTGAACGACATTTTCCCCATTCTTGCGGGCCTCGGCGACCGCAAGGGCGGCTATCTCAGCGGTGGCGAACAACAGATGCTGACTGTCGGGCGCACCCTCATGGGCAATCCCGACCTGCTGTTGCTGGACGAGCCATCGGAAGGTCTGGCCCCTCTGGTCGTCCGCGACCTTAGCGAGCAGATTTCCCGCCTGAAGGCCGAGGGCATGACCATCCTGTTGTGCGAACAGAATGCCAAGTTCGCCACGAACCTCAGCGACCGCGCCTACATCATCGAGAAAGGCCAGGTCCGCTTTAGCGGCACCATCGACGAATTGCAGGATAACGCGGAAATTCGGGACCAGTACCTGGGCCTGTAATCAAGCTACTTTCGTTTTCGTTTGAGGGACCGATGGCAACCCGCGGGTTGCTTCTGCTATAAACGTTGGCTGTGCGCGGCAGTACGTACATTGCGGCACCAACGGGAATAGGGGACAGGCCATGTCATCGGACGAAACAAAAACAAAATTTCGCAGCCAGCGCTGGTTCAACGATCCCGACCATCAGGAAATGTCGGCGCTGTATCTGGAACGCTATCTTAATTTTGGCCTGACGCCCGAGGAACTGCGCTCCGGCCGGCCGATCATCGGCATCGCCCAGACGGGCAGCGATCTGGCGCCGTGCAACCGCCACCACGTGGAACTGGCCAAGCGGGTCAGCGCCGGTATCCGCGATGCGGGCGGCGTACCCATTGAATTTCCCGTCCATCCCATCCAGGAAACCGGCAAGCGGCCCACCGCCGCCCTGGACCGCAACCTGCAATATCTTTCCCTGGTCGAAGTGCTGCATGGCTATCCCATCGACGGCGTGGTCCTGACCACGGGGTGCGATAAAACCACGCCGGCCATGTTGATGGGCGCGGCGACGGTCAATATCCCCGCCATCGCCCTGCCCGGCGGGCCCATGCTGAATGGCCACCACGAGGGCAAGCGCACGGGTTCGGGCACTATTGTCTGGGAAGCCCGCCTGAAACTCAGCGCCGGCGAAATCGACATCGAAAAATTCGTCGAACTTGTTGCCTCCTCCGCGCAAAGCGTCGGCCACTGCAACACCATGGGCACGGCGACCTCCATGAATTCCCTGGCCGAGGCCCTGGGCATGACCCTGCCGGGCTCCGCCGCCATTCCCGGTCCGTACCGGGAGCGGGGACAGATGGCCTATCGTACCGGCCTGCGCATTGTCGACATGGTGCGGGAGAATTTGCGCCCCTCGGACGTGATGACGCGGGAGGCTTTCATCAACGCCATCGTTACATCATCGGCCATTGGCGGCTCCTCCAACTGTCCCGTTCATCTGGCGGCCATCTCCCGCCACATGGGCGTGGAATTGACCTTGGAAGATTGGCAGACATACGGCCACGAAATTCCCCTGCTGGTAAATCTGCAGCCCGCCGGCGAGTACCTGGGCGAGGATTATCACAAGGCCGGCGGCGTGCCCCGCGTGATGTTGGAGCTTAAGGCCGCGGGCAAACTGAACAACGACGCCATGACGGTGACGGGCAAGACCATGGGCGAAAATCTATCGGCCGCGGACGAGGCCAATCCCTACGTCAACCGCGATGTCATTAAACCCTATGACCAGCCGATGATGAACCATGCCGGTTTCGTGGTTCTGTCGGGCAACCTGTTTGACAGCGCGGTGATGAAAACCTCCGTCATCAACGACAGTTTCCGGGAGCGCTATCTCTCCAACCCCGGTGATGAAAACGCCTACGAGGCCCGGGCCATTGTCTTTGAAGGGCCGGAGGATTATCACGCCCGCATCAATGACCCCTCCCTGGAGATCGGTATTCACTCCATCCTGGTCATTCGCGGTTGCGGCCCCGTCGGCTATCCCGGTTCGGCCGAGGTCGTCAACATGACCCCGCCCGATGCCCTTGCCGCCCAAGGCATTGACGATTTGTCCTGCATGGGTGACGGCCGGCAAAGCGGCACCTCCGGCAGCCCCTCAATCTTGAACGTCTCGCCTGAAAGTGCGGTGGGTGGTGGCCTGGCGATCCTGGAAACCGGTGACATGGTACGCGTGGATTTGAACAAACGCACCGTCGATGTGCTGTTGGAGGCGGACAAGATTGCCGCCCGCAAGGCCGCCTGGCAGGCCGATTTCCCCGGCTCGCAAACCCCGTGGGAGGACATTTACCGCTCCATGGTCGGACCCTTGGAAACAGGTGGCTGTCTGGAACCGGCGACGATGTTCGTCAATGTGATCGAGGAACGGGGCGAGTCCCGGGATAGTCACTAACTTGGAGCACTAAAATGGTCAGTTGCCTGCACGACCACAACCAATGGGGCGCCGGTGATCAAATCGGCGCCGCCAATCATCTGACGCCGCAAAGTACCCTGGCGGCGTTGTCGATGGCCAAGACCGGGGCCACTCTTGATCTTAGTCACGTGATCGAAAACGGCGCGCCGTTCATGCCGCCGAACCAGACGCCTTATGTCCTGACCTCCGGCGCCACGGCGCGCAACAGCCAGAAAATCCGCGCCGCCATGGGTGCCACCAATGAAGTTGGCGCCAACCTGGAACGCGTGGGCATGACCATGCACGTGGGCACCCACATTGACGCCTTGGGTCATTTCTCCATTGGCGAGCATCTCTATGGCGGCCACAACATCGATGACAGCATGGGTGATTTCGGGCTGATCGATCTGGGCATCGAAAATATTCCACCCATGATCACCCGTGGCGTCTGCCTGGATGCCGCTACCTTGGACGGTGGCGAGCATTTAAACCCAGGGCGCGCCGTGACGGCGGATGATCTGAAACGCTGCTGCGAGGTCCAGGATGTTGAGCTTCATACCGGTGACGCGGTGTTGATCAATACCGGCTGGGGCCGCTATTTCATGACCGATAACGCCACCTATCTCGAGGGGGAGCCGGGGCCGGACCTAGGCGCGGCGCGATGGCTGACGGAACAGGGCGTGGTCGCCATCGGCGCCGATAACATGGCGCTGGAGGTTCTGCCCGGCACCAATCATCCGGAGGTGATGATGCCCGTGCACCAGCATTGCCTGGTGGAGGCCGGCGTGCACATCATCGAAAACATGGTCCTGGCCGATCTGGCCCGCGACAAGGTCTCCAGCTTCTGCTTTATTCTGCTGCCGGTAAAGTTCAAGGGCGCGACGGGCTGCCCGGTTCGACCGGTGGCTATTCTTTAGCCGACCGGCCTTACCACACCCCAAACCTGAAGCCACGTGCCTTGGCGGTGTCTGTCCGCTGTTCACTGATCTCGTTCGCCATGGCCGTGCGCATGCGACGGTTACGCAGCCAGTGGAATAGCCGCTCATGCAATTCGGCCCGCTTGCCGGCAAAATCCGGGTCCGTGCCAAGATCATTCTGTTCCACCGGATCCTCCGCCAGATGGAACAATTGCGGTCGGAAGCCTTCATACAAGATGTACTTCCAGTCCGCCGTGCAAATCATGTAGGCCCGTGCGCCTTCCGGCCCCAGGCCGAGGGCCCGGCGGGCCGGATGATAGGTATAGTCGGTCTCGGAAAATGCCGCATCGCGCCACGCCTCCACTTCGCCGCCGCGCAATAACGGTAACAAGGACCGCCCCTCCAAGCGATGACTGTGTGGATCACCGCCCTGGCTGTCCAGGAAGGTGGGGATTAAGTCGATGGCTTCCACCAGGCGGTCGTCCACGCTGCCCCGGCGGCTGTCGGCGGCGGGATCGGGATCGTAAATGATCATGGGGATGCGGGCGACCTCCTCGTGCAACAGGTCCTTTTCGCCCAGACCGTGATCACCCAGGTAGTCACCATGGTCCGATGTCACGACGATCATGGTGTCCTCCAGCCGCCCCTGTTCCTCCAGATACGTCATCAGGCGGCCGAACTGATCGTCGCATTGGGCAATCAAGCCCATGTATGCGGGGATCACCGTTCTGCGCACCTCGTCGCGGCGGAAATTCACGCTGCCCTCGTGATCCATGAAGGCGCCAACCACGGGATGGCGGTCCGCGACCTCGTGGGGGCTCATATTCGCCGGCAGGATCTGATTGGGGCCGTACATGTCGTTGTAGGGGCGGGGCACCACGTAGGGCCAATGGGGCTTGATCAGGGACAGATGTAGGCACCAGGATTGATCGCTGGATTGTGCCTTGGCCTGCTCCATGAATTCAATGGCCCGGCCGGTCATATAGGGCGTCTCGGAATGCTCATCGGCCACGCGGGCGGGCAGGCGGGCATGACGCATTTCCCAACCGCTCAACACTTCGCCGTCCGGTCCCTCCGCCGAATTGGCAAAATCATGCCAGGGGTTGGGGCTGTCATAACCCTGGGCGCGGAGATAATTGTTGTAGGCCAGGTTTGGGTTCAAGCCCTGGTCCGGATGCAGGCCGTCATCCCGCTCGAACGCCTCAAACCCGCCCTGGCTGAGCCAGACACCCAAGTCCGAAGCGCCGTCGATCCGCAGGCGCGCCATGCCGTCCCGGTCGGGCACCATGTGGGTCTTGCCCACCAGCACCGAACGCATGCCCACGGTCTGCAAATAATCGCCCAGGGTCCATTGATCGACCGAAAACGGGACGTTGTTATAGCCGGCGCCGTGGCTGGACATATAACGCCCCGTGTAAAACGACACCCGGCTGGGCCCGCACACGGGCGCCTGGCAATAGGCCCGGCTGAACATGACGCCGCGCTTGGCGAAGGCGTCAATATGCGGGGTTTTCAGGGTCGGGTGACCGGCGCAGCCCAGATAATCGGCCCGCAACTGGTCGTACATGATGAACAGAATATTTTTGATTTTACGCATTACCCTCTCGTTTCGCGGCCATCTCCCGCACGCGGGCGATTTGGTCGGGGTCATTGATGCCGCCGGGATTGGCCCCCGTGGGCATCAGTTGTTTGAAGGTTCCAAAGGCGCCTTGGCCAATGGCGAAGATGCGGGCCAGCTCGTTGGGCGCATCCGGGTGATCATCGACGCGGATATCCCAATCCGCGTAGATTTCGGTGGAATGGATTTTCAACACGGCCGACTGTCGGCCCCGCTTGTCGCCGCCCACGCCGTCACCGGCCAAAAGGCTGGCCAATAGGCGGTCGGAAAAGGGCAGGGCGGTTTGGGTGTTGAAGGCATCCACGCAGGCCCGCAATACATCTCCACCCACCAGCATATTTCCGGCCACGGAGATATCGGTGTCACCCATATGGCCGCACCAGTCGATGCAGTCATTGCCCGTATGGGCTGCCGCATCGCCGTTCATGGCCATGGCATGCACTTGCCGCAGGGCGGAGCCGCTATCGGTTTTCCACGAACCATCAAGCGCCGCCGTCACCGGTTGGCCATCTTCCAGCCGTTGCAGAATGGCGGGGCCGAGCATGGGGTTTACCATGGCCTGTGTGGCCACGGCGCCGACCCCGCTTTTGACCCAGGGCACCAAGGCACCCAGGGCAAAAAACCGCGAGGCCGCGGCAATGCCCAGGGCGCCCGTGGTCCCGTCGCGGGCAATAATGGACCAGGTCATGGAAACCGCTTCTCCTCCGCCCATCGTGGCGTGCTACTGTTGGGTCCTGCGCGACCATCGTCCAGTGTGAGCCAGAATGAGACTACGGGGATGACGATTTTGCTCGGCTGTATTGCCGATGATTATACCGGTGCTACGGATTTGGCCAACACATTGGTGCGCCAGGGCATGCGCACGGTGCAGTTTTTTGGCCCCCCCGGTCCGGGTAACACGGTGCCGAAGACGGATGCCGTCGTCATCGCCCTGAAATCCCGCACCAATCCCGCCGGCGAAGCAATTGAACAATCCCTGGCCGCCTTGGACTGGCTGCAAGGCGCCGGTGCGGCGCAGTATTTTTTTAAATACTGCTCCACATTCGATTCGACGGCAAAAGGCAATATCGGCCCCGTCGCCGATGCCTTGATGGACGCATTGGACACGGATTTTACCATTGCCTGCCCGGCCTTCCCTGAGAATGGGCGCACCATTTGTTACGGCTATCTGTTCGTGGGAGATCAACTGCTTTCGGAATCCGGGATGCGGAACCATCCCCTGACCCCCATGACCGATCCGTCCTTGGTGCGCGTTCTGGCCGCGCAAACTCCCCGTGTCGTGGGCCTGGTGGATCATCTGGTGGTCAAGGCCGGGGCGGCGCGAATAGCCGAAGAATTCGCGGCCCTGCGCTCAAGGGGCATGCATCACGCCATTGTCGATGCCTTGAGCGATGCTGATTTGGTGACGATCGGTGCGGTCTGCGCGGATATGAAGCTGGTTACGGGGGGCTCCGGTATCGCCTTGGGGCTGCCGGAAAATTTTCGCCGCGCCGGCAAGTTGAGCACGGACCGCATTGCCGACCAGCTTCCAGAAGTGCCCGGTCCTGGTGCGGTATTATCCGGCTCCTGCTCCGAGGCCACCCTGGCCCAAGTTGCTGCAATGCAGGCGAACCGCCCGTCTTTCCAGATCAATCCCCTGGCCCTCGCCGGTGGCGCCGATCAGGCCGCCGAGGCCCTGGCTTGGGCCCTGGAGCAATTGCCGGACGGACCGCCCCTGATCTATGCCTCCGCCGCCGCCGATGAGGTGCGGGCGGCCCAGGACAAGCTGGGCCGGGAGGAAGCCGGCGCGCTGGTCGAAGGGGCCATGGCCCAGATTGCCAAGGGTCTGGTCGCCAACGGTGTCCGCTGCCTGGTGGTGGCGGGCGGCGAGACCTCCGGCGCCGTGGTTCAGGCTCTGGGTATCGGCGGCATCCGCATTGGGCCGCAGATTGATCCCGGCGTGCCCTGGACCACCACCTTGCGCAAACCCGAGCTGAACCAGCCCGAACTGGCCCTGGCCCTGAAGTCCGGGAATTTTGGCGCCGAGGACTTTTTCCTCAAGGCCCTGGATTGCGCCCCAAGAACGAGGGACACTTACGCCAGGAAATTTGTGACCTTGGCGCCTCGATCCACAACCGGGGC
>JAPYUH010000039.1:0-11148 GCA_029936195.1 Alphaproteobacteria bacterium | reverse complement strand
GGGACACTTACGCCAGGAAATTTGTGACCTTGGCGCCTCGATCCACAACCGGGGCCTGACCCACGGCGCCACCGGCAATATTTCCGCCCGCCTGGATGACGGTTGGTTGATGACGCCCACGGGATCCAACCTAGGCGATCTCGATCCGGACCGGCTGCCCCGCCTGGACGGCAATGGCGTCCATACTGGCGCGATGCCCCGACCAAGGAAAGGTTTTTTGCATCTGGCGGTCTATGGTCAGCGGGCCAACAGCGGCACCATCGTGCATCTGCACAGCACCCATTCGGTCGCCGTTTCCGTGTTGGCGGACCTGGACCCGCGCGACGTGCTGCCGCCCATCACCGCCTATTATGTCATGCGGGTGGGTAAACTGCCCCTGGTGCCCTTTTATGCGCCGGGCGATGCCAAGCTGGCCCAGGCGGTGGGAGAGACAGCCCAGAACCACCACGCCATGCTGTTGGCCAATCACGGCCCCGTGGTGGCGGGGACGACCCCGTCCGCCGCCCTGGACGCGATGGAGGAACTGGAAGAAACGGCACGTCTGTTCTTGCTTTTACAAGGGCGCGGAACCCGTTACCTTACGGAGGAGCAAGTAGACGAATTGCGGGCGGCGTTCCCGATCAAGGCTTGAAATAGGTGGAGATGGACATGAGCTATTCACTGGAAGAATTCTGCGACGATTGCCGCGAGGCGTTGACCACGCAGCCGGGCCGGGCCGGGCGCGATGCGGCGCGGGGCAAGTTGGAACAATTGCTGTTGGACGAGGCGTTCATGGCTGAATATCTTGGCCCCGATCAAGCGGCGGGCGTGCAGACCATATTCGAGGATCCGGAGCTTGAGTTCTGCGTCCTGGCCTACCGCGCCAACGCGGACCGTAAATCGCCGCCCCACGATCACGGCAATTCCTGGGCCATCTACGGCCAGACGGAAAAACATACCGACATGAAAATATATAACCGTCTGGGCGCTGGCGAAGGCGCCGGCGAGGCGAAGCTTGAAATGGTCAAGGAATTCCGCCTGAACCCCGGCATGGCCGGGTTGTTCGACGTGGGCGAAATTCACGCCATCGACCACCCCGCCGGCTCCCGCTTCGTCCGGGTCACGGGCACGGATCTGAACAATGTGAAACGCCTGCGTTTCGATGAAACCAGCGGCCGGGCCGAAATTATCGAAAATCAGGGCGTGCCGAGCCCGGATAAAAGCTAGGCGCCAATTGCCTCCAAACGGGCCAGGACGAATTTATGCCACGGCGTATAGGCGAAATCGTCGCGGTCCTCCACCGCCGTTAATTCATTGGGCGAAATCCCGGTGACCACCTGCTTGCCCTGGGCGTTCGGATAGGACAGGCCGAAACCATTGGGTAGCGAGATGTGGCCCGACTGCATGCGCTTGTCCACTTCCACCACCACCTCGACCGTATCCCGCGCCGTGGTCAGGCGCGCCGTGCCGCCGTCGTTGATGCCCAGATTGGCGGCATCGTCGGGGTTGATGGACAGCGTCAGGGCATTATTGGATTTGATCCAAGCCGGATCGCGTATCACCGTGTTGGCGGTATAAGATCGCCGCTCGCCAGCCGCCAGGACCATGGGGAATTCGGCACTGGTTTCCGCCGCTTCAAAGTCGGTCAGAGCTTTGAGCTTATCCAGCATCTCGGGCACCGCCAAATTGACCATGCCGCCAGGCAACCGGTTCCGTTTGAAGGACGCATCGGCCTCATCCACGGAAAAGACCAATCCAGACTGTTCATCCAACATGGCCTGAAACAGCTTGTTGGCGGCGACGGGGGCAGGGCCGTCGTATCCGGCCCGCGCCAGGGCCTCGCCTTCGGTGGCTGCGAACATTTGGGCCACCCCCCACAACGCCGCCCCTTCCGCCATGCCTTTCGGCAGGCTGGGGCCAAGGGTGCGGTAGAGCACATAAGCGGCGTAATGATTGATCTTGGGGTTGTCCTTGGCAGCCTGGGCGAAGGCCATGGCAAAGGCATCCAGGCCGTCTTCGGCTGCTCGCCGCAGAGGCTCCAATTCGGCCTCGTCAAAGGGATCCACGGCCTCCAACAGGCGGGCGTGAATTTCCGGCTCCGACAGGGTGCCGGGCAGGGGTGGCATCAGGGGGCCGCGCAACTGGGCGCAGTTCTGGGGAAACTCGAAGTTAAAGAACGTCATTTCCGGTTTTTCATACTGGCTCGACGCCGGCAGGATATAGTCGGCTTCACGTGCCGTCTCGGTCATGGCGATATCGATCACCACGCACAAGTCCAAGGCGGCCATGGCCTCGCGCATGCGCTTGGCGTCGGCCAGGGAATGGACCGGGTTGGCGCTTTCGATCAACATGGCGCGAAAGCGGCCGGGATGGTCGGTCAGAATTTCGTCGGGCAGCAAATTGCAGGGCACCAGGCCGGAGATAATCCGTGACCCGGTCACCGGCGTGGTTTTGAAACCAATCTCGTGGCCGGCCTCGTCCCGTTCATTGCTGATCCGGTCGGTGGAAAAGATGGAAACCAACTGGCTGGGCAGATTGACGGCGCCGGCCTTGCCGAAATTACCGGTCAACAGGAACATCAGAATGCAGTGATAACTGTTGACGGTGGAGTTGGGCGCCATCTCGATGCCCAAATCCTCCAGTACCGACAGGCTGTCGGTATCACCAAGGATCCGGGCCGTCTCTTCCACTTGGCCAAGGGGAATGCCGGCAAAGTCGGCGTAATCGGCCACGGGGATCTCCCGCAAAACCTCGATCACCGCCTCGTGGCCGTTGGCGTGCGCGGCCAGCCAGCCATGATCGATCAGATCGCGCTGTACCAACTCGCCCAGAATGGCGCTCAGCAGCCAGGCATCGCGGCCCGGTTTGACGCGCAGATGAATGTCGGCCAGTTCAGCTGTTTCCGTGATGCGTGGGTCGACCACAATCAATTTTCGGTCGGGATCCTTGGATAGCTGCCGCAAGGTCACCCGGGCGCGGGGGAAACCGTTGGATTGCCAGGGGTTCTTTCCAATCAGGAAGGCGGTTTGGCAATGTTCGAAATCGCCATGATAAAAGCCGCCCACCATGCGGTCGAAGACCCAGGATAAACCGGTCTTTTCCTGGGCCAGGGCATTGCCCCGATAGCGGCTGCCAATGGCCCGGCGAAAGGCCGGTGAATAGCCGCCGCCAAGGTGATTACCCTGGCCGCCGCCGCCGTAATAGAGGATCTTGTCGCCGCCATGTTCATCGCGAATGGCCATGAAGCGCCGGGCAATCTCGGCAATGGCCGTATCCCAATCAATTCTCTCGAAACTGCCATCCTCCCGTCTCCGCATCGGGCTGTCCAGGCGGTCCCGGCCGTTTTGATAATAGTTCAACTGCAGGGCCTTGTTGCAGGTATAGCCCTTTGAGCTGGGATGCGCCTTGTCGCCGCGCACCCGGACGATTTCGCGATCATCCATGCCGCCCAATTGGACCAGGACGCCGCAATTGCTGCCGCACAGCACGCAGGCGGTCTTTTTCCAATCCACCGATTTTGCCTCCGGCATGTTCGCTAAACCCCCATATCGCTTTTGATGTCGCGGTACATTTGATAGGCATTATCGATACTCTCGTCCCGATGCACCACGGCGCCCACGGCCTGGATCATCGCCACGGGGCAATCGGATTGAAAAATGTTTCGGCCCATGTCGACCCCAGCCGCGCCCTGATCCACGGCCCGGAAGGCCATGTCGAGGGCTTCACGCTCGGGCAGTTTCTTGCCGCCGGCGATGACGATGGGGACGGGACAGCCGGCCACCACCCTCTCGAAACCTTCTTCGATAAAATAGCTTTTCACATAATGGGCGCCAATCTCCGCCGCAATGCGGGTGGCAAGGCCGAAATAGCGGGCATCGCGCACCATGTCGGCGCCAACGCCGGTGACGGCCAGGGTGGGGATGCCGTAGCGGCTGCCCGTGTCGATCAACTTCACCACATTGGAAATGGATTGATGTTCGTACTCGGCCCCGATGTAGATTTGCGCCGTGATGGCGGCGGCGTTCAGGCGGATGGCGTCCTCTATTTCTACCGCAACCAGTTCGTTGGACAGCTCCGACAATATGCTCTGCCCGGCGGAGGAGCGCAGGACGACGGGTTTGTCGGCGGTGGGCGAAATACAGGACCGCAGGGCGCCACGGGTGCACATCAGCACATCCGCGTGGGGGATCAAGGGCGGGATCGCCAGATCCATGCGCTCGATGCCCGTCGTGGGCCCTTGGAAGTAACCGTGATCGAAGGCCAGCATGACCGTGCGCCCGGAATCCGGATTGAAGATGCGGGAAAGACGGTTCTGCATGCCCCAATCCAGGGCATTGGAACCTTTCAAAAAGAACGGCTCGTTCCGGGCCGGGTTATCGAGGCCGAAATCCTTGCCTTCCTTGATATCGTCAAGATCAGCCATTGCACGGCCTCCTTCGTATTGAATTCATTTTGATTGTAGAGCAGGCGCGAGAACGGCGCGGAAAAATTTATCTATTTGCGCCCCGATAGAGAAGAAATCACGCTCAAGAGAAATTCCTTGTTTTCGGACTCCAGCTTGGCGGTGGCCTGATGCAGTTCCACGAGACGCGCGACCTCGCCCCTGTGGTTCCCCACCATGCGGTCGATCTCGGCGGCGTGGCTGACCTTTAGCTCGTCAATCCTGATTTCGTAAAGGTCCTCGTCGGAAATATTCCCTCCGCTCCGGTCTTGCGACGCCGGGGCATGCGAGGGCGGGGCCGGCTTTGCCGGCGTTTCCTCCGGCGTCTCGGGCATGGTGACGCCATCGCGCACATAGCCGGTCAGATCATAGGGAATGCGCACATCCACTCTGCCATTGCCATCGACCCTGGTGCTGATGGTCTGCCGCGACATGCGCAAACGCAGGGCCTCGTCACTGATGCCCAAAACAGCGGCTGCGTCCGCAACGGACAACCAGCGTGCCTCCCGATCCTCCGGCTCGGCCCTCAACTCTTCCCTGGTTTCGACTGCGGCCACCTGGCGAGCCTTTCGAATCACACGCGTTATGGCAAGTATAGCCGGTTTCCATGGGATTTCCAGATGCGCCGATTCCCCGCCGTGCAGTCGTCTTGCCTGGTCGCTTAGTCCCGTAATTCGCGGCGCAGGATTTTGCCCACCGGTGATTTTGGCAATTCGTCGATGAAGGCGATTTGCCTTGGCACTTTGTAGGCGGTCAGATTTTCGCGGCAATGGGCGATCACCGCATCGGCGCTGACTTCCAATCCCGCCGTCTTGACCACGAACAGCTTTACCGCCTCGTCCGTGCGGTCGTCCGGAACACCGATGCAGGCGGCCTCCAAAACCCCGTCCATGGTGGCGACCACCGCCTCGATCTCGTTGGGGAAGACGTTGAAGCCGCTGACCAGGATCATGTCCTTGATACGATCGACAATTTTAAAACGGCCGTCCTCGGTCAGGATCCCCACGTCGCCGGTGCGGAAATAGCCGTCGGGGGTGGTGACCGCCGCCGTTTCCCCCTCCTGGCGCCAATATCCCACCATCACCTGCGGGCCCTTGACGCAGAGCTCTCCAGGCTCTCCCTGGGCCACCTCTTGGCCGTCTTCGCCGCGCAGGGAGACATCGGTCGAAGGCATCGGAATGCCAATGGTGGCGGTAAATTCGTCCCGCCCCAGCTCGTTGAAAGTGACCACGGGGGAGGTTTCCGACAAACCGTAACCTTCGGTAATATGTTTGCCCGTAACCTCCCGCCATTTGTTGGAGATCGCCGCCTGGATCGCCGTGCCGCCGCCGCCGATCAGGGACAGATTGGAAAAATCAAGTTCGGCGAAACCAGGGGTATGCAGCAGGCCATTGAACAGGGTGTTGACGCCGGTAAAGACGGAGAATTTCCAATTGGCCAGCTCGGCGACAAAGCCCGGCATGTCGCGCGGGTTGGTGATCAGAACATTGCGACCGCCCTTGATGAAATAGGTCAGGCAATTCACCATCAGGGCAAAGATGTGATAAAGCGGCAGGGCGGTGATCACGACCTCCTCGCCCTCGCGAATATGCCCGGATGTCAGGGCACTGAATTGCAGAATATTGGCCACCAGATTGCGATGGGACAGGGCCGCGCCCTTGGACAGCCCGGTGGTGCCGCCGGTGTATTGCAGAAACAGCAGATCCCCGCCGGATATTTCGACTGGGCTGAATGACAGCTTTTCGCCAAGCTCCACGGCATCGGTGAAATTGATCACCTGGCCAAGCCGTTCATCGCAGGGCGGGCTGGGCAGGGCGCTATTGCCGCAATCGCCCAGGTTGGCGACGATCACGTTTTTGATGGGCGTATCGGCGATAATCTCCGCCAGCGCCGGCGTCGAGCCCGAGAAGATGACAATGGTGTCCGTGTCGGCATCGTTAAGTTGGTGTTGCAGCTCCCGCGCGGTGTACAGCGGATTAACGTTGACCTGTACCAGGCCGGCGCGGATGTTGGCGAACATGGTCACGGGAAAGGCCATGATATTGGGTGCCATGATGGCGACCCGGTCGCCTTTCTTAAGACCCAGCTCACCTTGCAGATAGGCCGCCAGGTTTTCCGACAGCCGGTCAATATCCCGATAGCTGAGATCGGCGCCAAAATTACTGAAGGCTGGTGCATCGCCGAATTTTGCGATCGCCTCGGCCGACATGGCCCAAATGGAGGGATAAGCATCGGCGTCGATTTCGTGTGCCATGCCGGCGCTGTAATGCTGTAACCACGGTTTTTCGCCCATGTTCCCGGTCGCCCTGCTCTGTTGTCATTTGTCGTGGACAGTCTATGGCCAAACCCGCTGATCTGCATGGAATATTGACTTAGGCATTAGTCTGGTCGGTGTCTGCGTAAGCGCCGGCTAATCACTCGGTAAGTTGCGGCTATCGCCCGGCAAACGCACTGTCAGGCCGTCCAATTCAGCCGCCATGATGATCTGACAGCCCAGGCGGGAGGTGCGGCGCAAACCGAATACCAGGTCCAGCATATCCTCCTCTTCCTCTTCAGCCGGGGTCAATTTTCCGCTCCAATCCGGGTCGACGATGACATGGCAGGTGGCGCAGGCCATGTTGCCCTCGCAGGCGCCTTCCATGTCCATGTTGTTGGCAATGGCGATCTCCATGAGGGAGATGCCGATGGGCGCCTCGACCTCCCAGCGCTCGCCGCCGTTGGGAGAGAGGAAGGTGATATGGGGTGGGCTCGAACTCACGAAGCTTCAGGCGGCATTGGCGTGGGAGGAATTGCGGCGGTAAATTTCGCTCCAGGCCGCAATGAAACGGTCGATCTCGTCCCGGGTCGTCGTCCGCCCCATGCTGACGCGGATGGCGGTCATGGCCTCATCCAACTCCATGCCCATGGCATCCAGGACGTGGCTGGCGGCAACCTTGCCCGAAGAGCATGCCGAGCCGGCGCTGACGGCAATGCCCGCCAGATCCAAGGCCATCACCTGCGTGTCGGAACGCACGCCGGGCATGGTGAGGCAGGATGTGTTGGGGATCCGGGCCACGTCACCGCCAACAACCTTGCGGGCCGGTGCAATCCCACCCAATCGCGCCTCCATTTCGTCGCGCAGATCGGCCAGTTTTGCGAATTCCGCCAGGTCATCCCGGGCCAACCGCGCGGCCGCGCCAAAGCCGGCGATGCCCGCCACATTTTCTGTGCCCGAACGGCGGCCCATTTCCTGACCGCCGCCGACCATTTGCGCCAGGACCATGCGCTCTTCCCGCATCACCAGGGCGCCGACACCTTGCGGGCCGCCGAACTTGTGGGCGGAAAGAGACAACAGATCGATGCCCAGTTCGTTGATATCCATGGCAATCTTGCCCGCGCCTTGAATGCCGTCGCAATGGATCAGGGCATTGTGGGCATGAGCGATTTCCGCCGCCTCGGCGACGGGTTCAAGCACACCGGTCTCGTTGTTGGCCAACATAAGGGAAACCAGCGCCGGGCCGTCGCCGTCCGCCAGGGCGGCTTCCAAGGAATTCAGGTCCATGCGGCCGTGGGCATCCACGTCGACAATCGTCGCATGGGCGTCCAGCAACAGGGCAGGGGCCAGCACGGCTCCATGTTCCACCCCGGAAACAATCAAATGCCTTGGCTGAAAACCGCGCAGGGCCAGATTATCGGCCTCGGTCCCGCCGCCGGTGAAAATGACGTTCTTGGCGGGCGCGGCCACCAGATAGGCCACTTGCTGGCGCGCCGTGTCCACCCGTTCGCGCGCCTTCCGGCCCGGCCCATGAACCGAGGATGCATTGCCCACCGTGCCCATGATCTCGCCCATCAGGGCGATGACCTCGGCCCGCATGGGCGCCGTGGCGTTGTAATCAAGATAGATGTGTTCGATCACGTTTGAGAGGCTTTCCTAGTTGTTTTGATCCGTGCAGCCGCCGCCATCACTATCGCCATCTGCGGCGGGGGCGGGTTCGTCATAGTTTGGCGTTATATCCCATTCAGCCTTGGAACTGTCGGTCAATCGCCGCTCCAGATCCTCGACCTGCATGGACAGCCCCTGAACCTTGTCCAGCAAGGCATCGATCACCCGCTGCATGGGATCGGCAATATCGGCCTGGGTGCCATAGGCGGCAAAGCGAACGTGATCGGTGTCTTCATCCTTGGCCCGGCCGCGGGCGATCTTGGCCGGTATGCCGACCACCGTGGCGCCGGCGGGCACGTTCATCAAAGCGACCGAATTGGCCCCGACGCGGGCGCCGTCGCCAACCGTGATGGGCCCCAGAATTTGTGCGCCGGAGCCGACGATGACATCGTTGCCCAGGGTGGGATGGCGTTTCTGGAGGCGTTGGACATCGGAATTCTCGGACGGTGAAATGCCGCCCAGGGTGACGTCTTGATACAGGGTCACATTGTCGCCAATTTCCGCCGTCTCGCCAATAACGGTGCCAAAGCCGTGATCAATGAAAAAGCCCTTGCCGATGGTGGCGCCGGGATGAATTTCGATGCCGGTCAGCATGCGCCCGATATGGGATATCACCCTGCCCAGCAGATAAAATCTCCGGCGCCAGAACCAGCGCGAAAGCCGATACCAAACAACCGCGTGAAAGCCGGGGTAGGCCAGGATAACTTCCAATTTGGACCGTGCCGCCGGGTCGCGCGCCATGCAGGCCGCGATATCCTCACGAAAGGTCTTGAACATGATGCATCTCCGCATTGCCTCGTGCTGTGATGACTGGTGCCGCGACGAGGATTGCTCGTCTTGGCATCGACCATGCCCAGGGGCCCCTCGCCGTGTACCATGACATTTCCACTAATCCACTGAAATGGCAGGGGCCGGCGAACCTCGGCTTATCCTTAACCTAGTTAGCCCGGCACAATAGTTCAAGATCATCCTTTAAATCGTTATTTTTGGATGATTCTTCATTAATGGGCGGCAAATGCTTGCAGATTAGGGGCCGGGTGCCTTATATGGCCAAAATGGACGGTGCCGATAGCTCCCCCAAGTCCCTTGGAATGATTTTCAGGTCGCAGCATCGGTAGATTAGGAGTGCCCAGAATATGCCTGAAGTGATTTTCAATGGACCCGCCGGCCGACTTGAAGGGCGCTATCACGAAAGCGGCGAGACCAACGCCTCGATCGCCATCGTGCTGCATCCCCATCCCCGGTTCGGCGGCACCATGAACAACAAGATTGTTTACAATTTGTATCAATCCTTTGTGGAGCGGGGCTTTTCCTCGCTGCGATTCAATTTCCGTGGTGTCGGGCGCTCTCAGGGCAGCTATGACAACGGTATTGGTGAGCTGTCCGACGCCGCATCGGCTCTGGATTGGCTGCAAAGCATCAACCCCAATGCCAAAACCTGCTGGATCGGCGGCTATTCCTTCGGGGCCTGGATTTCCATGCAGTTGCTGATGCGCCGGCCCGAAATTAGGGGATTTATCTCCATCGCCCCGCCGGCCAACAACTTCGATTTCACTTTTCTCGCACCATGTCCCGCCTCCGGCCTAATCGTCCATGGCAGCCGGGACGAAACCGTGCCCGAGGCGGATGCCGCCGCCCTGGCCGAACGCTTGCAGGCCCAGCGCGGCATCGCCATCGACTACCGCAAGATCCCCGGTGCAACACACTTTTTCCAGGGCAAGATGGACCGGGTCACGAAAGAGGTTGGCAATTACCTGGATGCCAGCCTGAAGGACGATGCGGCCTAGGTACAGCCTTCAATCATGAAGGTTCTGCTGTTCATTATTATCGTGATCGGCGGCCTGGTCTGGTGGCTGGGCGGGCGCCGTGTTGCCCGCCTGCTCGGCGTCCCGAAAAGCTGGACCACGCGACGGGGGCAGATCATCTTCGCGGTAATCATTGTCGGCTCGGCCTTGCTGATCACCTCTCTGCCGTATCTGCAATAGTCAGCCGTATTTTCCGCGCCGCTACCATGGCGGGAAATACCGAATATTGTCGACATATCTTGGCTGGGCCTTGTCGTCGAGGCAAAGGACACGGGTCGACACTTGATGGCGCACGCCCTTTTTGCCAGTGATCGCGATCAATATCCTGCCTACCTGGAGGCCACCACTCGCGCGAGTGCGTCGCTGTACGGGCGATACGGCTTCGAGTTGCTTGGCGAGGTCCAGGCCGGCAGTTCTCCATCTCTTTTCCCCATGCCGCGAAGCCCAGGTGAATATCACCTCTCTCCGACACATTGGAAAGCCCTAACAGGCCGTCACTGTCATGTCCGCTATAGCCATGTCTTCAAGCCTAGTCCGGAAAATTGGCGACCCTCGCGACGTTCGATACTATCGATCACCAACCGCCGAATTTCCACCAGGTCTCTGCCTCAAAATGTTCGATTCGTGGAGCCTCAATAGTGGCCGATGTGATGTCTTTTTTGATCACCATGGTCGAACCGATAGCTAGAACCTAAACATCGTATGACAGGAAGGGGAAACTCATTACATCGGCGGCAAAATTTGCTATAACCTCAATGGAACTGAGGGCTATCTGGAAACTTTGGCTTTGCCGCCAGAGCGGCAATTCGCGTCGACGATTGTAGTCTTGGATCGAAATCAGTGATGACACCGGATAACAATAGCCCAACGAGCATGCGTCTGCGTTTCTTGGATTGGCCGGTGGCTGTCCTTTTTAGCATTGCCCTGCACGTCCTCATTCTATACTCGTTTTTCTTCGCACCAGCCCCCCTGCCGCTGCCGGACCTGATCGAAATTTCGGT
>JAPYUH010000038.1:7024-23730 GCA_029936195.1 Alphaproteobacteria bacterium | reverse complement strand
ACTGGTCATAGTCCCGGGCCTGGCCGCGCATATAGATCATGCCGTTGATGGAGGAACAGCCGCCCAGCACCTTGCCCCGGGCATAGTCGATGGCGCGTCCGTTCAGGCCGGGTTCGGCCTCGGTTTTGTAACACCAGTCCGTGCGCGGATTGCCCAGGGTGTAGAGATAGCCGACCGGGATATGGATCCAGTGATAATTGTCCTTGCCGCCTGCTTCCAGCAACAGCACGGTCGTGTTGGGGTCGGCGGACAGGCGGTTGGCCAGAACGCAGCCGGCGGTACCGGCCCCGACGATGATGTAATCGAATGTATCCATTTTTATGGATGATCCCTGTTGTTTTGGTCGTTCGAATTATTCCTTGGGTTGGAACTGCCGCCGCTGCCCAAACTCTTCCACAGTTTATCAAAAAAAGTCTCGCCGCGCTGTCCCGCCGGCGCCCGCCCTTTTGCCTGCTTCAACGGGCGCGCCGGCAAGTCCTTGTGTGCCGCCACCATGAAATCCCGCCAGAGGCGCGCCGGGGCGCCGCCCCCCGTGACCCGGTTCATCGGCGCGCCGTTGTCGTTGCCCAGCCAGACGCCGGCGACAAGTTGCGGGGTGAAACCAAGAAACCAGGCATCCCGATAATCCTGGCTGGTCCCCGTCTTGCCGGCGGCGGGGCGCCCCAGCCGGGCGTTGCGGCCGGTGCCAATGCGAATGGTTCTGGCCAGCATCCGTCCCAGCTCCTCCACATGCCAGGGACGGGCTACCTGTCCCCGGCCCGAGCCATGGCGGCGATAGAGGACATGGTCCCGGCCGTCCCGAACTTCCAGAATACCATGGGGCATCGCACCGATGCCTTTGTTGGCCAGGGCGGCATAGGCGGCGGTCATTTCCATCAAACCAACCTCCGCCGTTCCCAGAGCCATGGAGGGATGATTCGGGATGCGGGATGTCAGGCCAAGGCGCCGGGCGGCATCAATAACCCTGTTCCGGCCCACTCTTTCCGAGACCTGCACCGCAACCGAATTGGAAGAATAGGCCAGAGCCTGGGCGAAGGTAATGCGGCCGCGATACTTGCCGGCGTAGTTCTTCGGCGACCAGTCGTCAATTGTTATGGGCCTGTCAGCGAATTTCGTTTCGGGCCGCAGGCCATTTTCCAGCCCGGCCAGAAAAACAAACGGCTTGAAGGCGGACCCCGGTTGCCGCCGGGCCTGGGTGGCGCGGTTGTACTGGCTTTTGCCATAGTTCCGCCCGCCCACCATGGCGCGCACGGCGCCGTTGGGGGCCATGGCGAGCAAGGCGCCCTGACCGATCTTGCGCTTCGTGGCCACACCCTTGAACAACCTGGCCATGGCCGCCTCCGCCATGTGCTGCATATCCCGGTCCAATGTTGTGCGGATAAACAGATTTCGCTCTGTCGGGCCGAGATAGTCGGTCAAACGGTCCATCACCCAATCGGCGAAATAGCGCGCCGGTTGCCCCGCCGGGGCGTCACCCGCTCCCGGGCGCCGGCGCAGGCCGGCGGGATTTTTCTTGGCCGCTTGCGCGGCGGCCGGCTCGATAAAGCCCACGTCCACCATGTTGTTCAGAACCAACGCCGCCCGCGTCCGCGCCGCCGCTAGATTACGGGTCGGGGCCAGACGGGAAGGGGCTTTCAGCAGGCCCGCCAACATGGCGGCCTCGGCCAGATTGACCTTTGACGCCGGTTTGGAGAAGTAACGCCTCGCGGCGGCATCCACGCCATAGGCGCCGGCGCCAAGGTAAACCCGGTTCAAATACAGGGTCAGGATCTGCTGCTTGGAGAAATTTGCCTCCAGCCACAGTGCCAGCAGGAATTCCTGGACCTTGCGTTTTAGGGTCCGCTGATGGGTGAGAAAGACATTCTTGGCCAATTGCTGGCTGATGGTGCTGCCGCCCTGAACCACGCGGCCGGCCAGCACATTTTTGACCATGGCCCGGGCCAGGCCGATGGGATCGACACCGAAATGACTATAAAAGCGCCGGTCTTCCGTTGCCACCACGGCATTGGGCAGATGTTTCGGCAATTGTGTCAGTTGTACCGGTACGCCATAGACATCTCCGAATTCGGCAATCTTGCGGCCCTTGTAATCCAGCAGGGTGACCGAGGGTTTGCGCTGAATGGCCGTGAGTTTGTCCACCGACGGCAGATCATAGGCGTACCAGACGATCACACCAATAGCGGCAATGACGCCCCAAACCATGAAGACGACGAGCCAATAGATGGTCCCTGCAAGCCAGCCCCGGCTCGCCTTTCGGTCGGGCTTCGCCGCGGGCGCTTCGTTCACCGGCTAAATATCCAGGTTGACCACGTTCAAGGCATTGGTTTGGATAAATTCCCGGCGCGGTTCCACCACATCCCCCATGAGGGTGGAAAAAACCTCGTCCGCGTCATCCAGTTCCTTGACCTGGACCTGCAGCAGGGTGCGGGCATCCGGGTCCAGGGTGGTTTCCCACAATTGTTCCGGGTTCATCTCGCCCAGGCCCTTGTAACGCTGTACCGATAGACCTTTTTGGCCCAGCTTCAAAACCGTCGCCAGCAGATCGAGGGGGCCGGTAATGCGTATCTCGTCATCCTTGCGCACCAAGGTCGCGGGACGTTCGTAGGCCTCTTGCAATTCCGTGGCCATGGCGTCCAGCTGCCGGGCCTCGCCGCTGCGGATCAAGGTGGCGTTGATGACATGGGTTTCCGCCACGCCGCGGGTGCTGCGTTGCAGGGTATAGCCGCCATCGGCCGCCGCTTCCCCGGTCCAGCCCCGTTCTTCATCCGCCTCCAGGCCATCCAGGCGGGCAGCCAGATACTGCGCCACCTGCCCGGCCTGTTCCCGGTCTTCGATCACGTCCGGGCGCAGGACGCCCAGAATGGCGGCTTGCTCGACCAATTTCTGATTATAGCGGCGGCCCACCGCCTCCAACAGGGCGCCGGCGCGGCGGGCATGGTCCACCAGATCGCGCAGATCCGGGCCGGCGCGCTGACTGCCGTCATGCAGGTTCAACACCGCATCGCGCAGGCCTTCATCGATCAGATAGCCCTGCAGATCCCCGTCATCTTTCAGATACCGACCCGCCCCGGAACTGCCGCGCCAAACTTTATACAACGGCGGTTGGGCGATATAGAGATGTCCACGCTCGACAATATCCCGCATATGCCGGAAAAAGAATGTCAACAGCAGCGTGCGGATATGGGCCCCGTCCACGTCCGCGTCGGTCATGATGATGACTTTGTGATAGCGAAGTTTTTCAATATTGAAATCGTCCAGGCCAATGCCCGTGCCGAGCGCCGTGATCAAGGTGCCGATTTCGGTTGACGACAGCATCTTTTCAAAGCGGGCCCGTTCAACATTGAGGATCTTGCCGCGCAGGGGCAAAACGGCCTGGTTATGGCGCACCCTGCCCTGTTTAGCCGAACCGCCCGCGCTGTCGCCCTCGACCAGGAACAATTCGGATTTCGCCGGATCCCGCTCCTGACAATCGGCCAGTTTGCCCGGCAATGAAGAAATATCCAGGGCGTCCTTGCGCCGTGTCAGATCCCGCGCCTTGCGGGCGGCTTCACGGGCAAGGGCCGCATCAAGAGCCTTTCCGACGATTTTCTTGGCGTCGGCGGGATGTTCCTCGAACCATTGTTGCAACTTTTCGCCGATCAGGCTTTCCACCGCCGGGCGCACTTCGGAGGAGACCAATTTGTCCTTGGTCTGGGAGCTGAATTTAGGATCGGGCACCTGCACGGAGAGAATACAGGTCAGCCCCTCGCGGGCGTCATCGCCGCTGAGCGAGACCTTTTCCTTTTTCGCCAGACCGGAGGAATTGGCATAGCTGTTCACGGTCCGGGTCAGGGCGGCGCGGAATCCGGCCAGATGGGTGCCGCCGTCCCGCTGGGGGATGTTGTTGGTATAGCAAAGGACGTTTTCGTGATAGCTGTCGTTCCATTGCAGGGCACAATCCACGCGAATGGTAACACCTTCAACTGTTCCCGGGTCACGGTCGCCGGAGATGGCGATCGCCTCGTGCACGGCGGCTTTGTTGCGGTCGAGATATTCAACGAAAGCGCCGATGCCGCCCTCATACTGGAAAATATCCTCCCTAGGCTCCACCCCGCGCTCATCGCGCAACACCACCAGGACGCCGGAATTCAGAAAAGCCAGTTCGCGCAGACGGTGGATCAAGGTGCCATAATCGAATTCGATTTTGGAGAACGTCGCCGTCGATGGCGAAAATGTCACCTCCGTCCCGGTCCGCCCATCGGCGGCGCCGACCACGGCCAGGGGCGCCCGTGGCACGCCATCCTGAAAGGTCATGAAATGTTCCTCGCCGCCGCGCCAGATGCGCAGCTCCAGATTCGAGGACAGGGCGTTGACCACGGATATGCCGACCCCGTGCAGGCCGCCTGAAACCTTGTAGGAATTCTGGTCGAACTTACCGCCAGCGTGCAGCTCGGTCATGATGACCTGGGCAGCGGAAACGCCCTCCTCCTCGTGAATTTCCGTCGGAATGCCCCGGCCATTGTCATTGATGGTGGCGGAGCCGTCGGGATTGAGGACCACCTGAACCTTGTCCGCATGGCCGGCCAGGGCCTCGTCGATGGCGTTGTCCACGGCCTCGTAAATCATATGGTGCAGGCCAGAGCCGTCATCGGTGTCGCCGATATACATGCCCGGGCGCTTGCGCACCGCATCCAAACCGCGCAACACCTTGATTGAGGAGGCATCATAATCCGCCCCCGCGGCCACATTTACATCGTCCATTACCGGTTCGCTCAAGCCAACCTACCCTTCCACCACTGCATGTCCATTTTCCACCACCACGAATTGCGCCTGGCCCGACAGGGCCGTGAACAGTTCGCGGTCCGTGCCGCTTAACCAGGTCTGGCCGCCCAGGGCCAGAATTTCATCGAATAACGCCTCGCGCCGGGTTTGATCCAAATGGGCCGCGACTTCGTCCAGCAACAAGATCGGCGCCGCGCCCCGGCGTTGCGCCTCGGCCCGGGCATTGGCCAGAATGACCGAGATCAACAAGGCCTTTTGCTCGCCGGTGGAGCACAACCCCGCCGCTTGATCCTTGTCCAGATGCCGAACCGACAGATCGGACCGGTGCGGACCATCACCCGTGCCGCCCGCCTCGCCGTCCCGGCGTCGGTTTTCCGCCAGCAGAGCGGCAAAGCGGCTCTCCACCTCAACCGCCGGGTGCTCCGCCAGCCAACTTTCGAGACGGCCTTCAATGGCCAGGCCGGGCCGGGGGAAGCATCCCGGCGTCTCCGCCAACAGCCGTTGCAGCCGGGCCAAGGCCTCGCGCCGGGCCGCCGCCACCGCGACCCCGTTGGCCGCCATGCGCGCCTCCAGCGCGCCCAGCCAAGCCGGATCGTTGCTGGCGGCGTCGCGCAATAGTTTCGCCCGCTCCCGCATACTGCGTTCATAGGCCCCGACCCGCCGGCCGTGATCGGGGTCCAAACCTAAAACCAGGCGATCGAGAAACCGTCGCCTGGAAGAGGGGCCGTCCTGGAACAGACGGTCCATTTGCGGCGTCAGCCATTGCACGCCAACCAGGGCGGCAAGGCCGGCGGGCGCCATCGCGGTGCCGTCATGACGCGCCACGCGCCGGTCCCCGCCGTTCTCTGTTTTGGTCAGACTGCTGCCGATATTAACCGGGCCCATCGGTGCGGCCACGGTAGCCGCCACCGCCCAGCCCGCATCGGCGGTATCTGCCGTATCCGCGGCGCCGTTGTTCTGGACCTCCCGCAACTGCACATCACGGAGGCGGGCGCGGCGCAGGCCGCGGCCGGGGGAAAGAAACGAAATCGCTTCCAGTAAATTGGTCTTGCCCGCGCCGTTGGCGCCATTGAGAATGACGACGGGCGCGGAAATATCCAAGGCCAACTGTTCGTAATTGCGAAAATTGCTCAAGCGCAGCCGATGCACCGCGCAGGGCGAGGCAGCATCCGTTTTGTCGGCGATGTTTTCCCGCGCGGCCAGCAAAAGCTCTCTCAAACCCGCATGGGCATCAGGACATACAAGGCGCCCTGATCCCCGGCATCCCGAATGATTGTGGGCGAAGCGCCATCGGAGAGATCGAAGCAAACATTCTCGCCCTCGATCTGCCCGGCAATGTCCAACAGATAACGGGCGTTGAAGCCAATCTCCAGGCTCTCGGCGCCGTCGAAATTGACCGCGACTTCGTCGGTGCCGCTGCCCTGTTCGGGATTATTGGCGGACAGCACCACGGCATCGCTATTCACGGCCAGCTTCACGGCGCGGGACTTCTCGGAACTGATGGTCGCCACCCGGTCCACGGCGGCCGAGAAAACCTTGCAATCAACCTCCATCAGGCTGTCGTTGCCCACCGGGATCACCCGCCGATAATCCGGGAAAGTGCCGTCGATCAATTTCGAGGTCAGGACAATCTCGCCCCCCAAACCACTCAGCGCAAAGCGGATTTTGCTGTCCGACAGAGCGATTTCCACCGCGCCTTCGCTCTTGCCGCCCCCCTTGACGTCGCCATCTTCGATCAATTTAAGCACTTCCAGGGCGGCCTTGCGCGGCAGGATGACGCCAGGCATGCCGGCCGCGCCTTGGGGCAGGGGAACTTCGATATGGGCCAGACGGTGACTATCGGTCGCCACGCCGCGCAGCACCGGCGCGTCTTCGGGTGCATGCAGATAGATACCGTTCAGATAATACCGGGTTTCCTCGGTCGAAATGGCGAACCGGGTTTTCTTGATCAGGCGCCGTAAGTCAGCCGCCGGAAGGATGAATTGGTGCGGCAAATCACCGTCCGCCATGACGGGGAAATCCTCGCGCGGCAGACAGGATAGCGCGAACTTGGAGTGCGCGGCGCGCACGTTCAATCGGCCGTCATCGGCGGCGCTGTCCAGTTCTACCTGGGCGCCGTCGGGCAGCTTGCGTACGATGTCGTGCAGAATATGGGCCGGCGCGGTGGTGCCGCCCGCCTGGTGCACATCCGCCACCACCGTTTCAACGATGGCCAGGTCAAGATCGGTGGCGGTCAGGCTCAACCCCCCGCCAGGCTCCGTATCCGCGACCAGTTGCACGTTCGACAAGATCGGGATGGTATTGCGCCGCTCGACAACGTTTTGCACATGCCCCAGGGCGCGCAAAAAGGCCGACCGTTCGATAGTGAGCTTCATATTATCGCCATTTTGAAGTTTGTTTCACACGGCATAATTCATGGCGAAGAATGCCGTCCCGGCGAGGCTGAAGCGAGGCAGAATCACAACTGGCCTTGTCGGTAAAAAAGAATAACAGAAATGCCTGCAATTGGCACGCATTTTGACCCAAAATCTAGACCTGAAATGCAGCTTTCGCGCCGCGGAACCGCAGTCAACTTAGTGGTCAAACTAGCGGTCGGACCCGCGGTCAAACACGCATGGGCATCAGGACATACAGCGCGCCTGGATCGGCGGCGTCCCTGACAATGGTTGGCGAGGCGCCGTCGGACAGGTCGAAGGAGATATTTTCGCCTTCGATCTGGCCGGCGATGTCGAGGAGATAGCGGGCATTGAAGCCGATTTCCAAAGTCCCCTCGCCGTTGAAGGTCACGGGGACTTCATCGGTGCCGCTGCCCTGTTCGGGATTATTGGCCGACAGTGTCACCGTGTCGCCGTTAACCGCCATTTTCACGGCGCGGGATTTCTCCGAACTAATGGTGGCGACCCGGTCCACGGCCGCCTGGAAGCTTTTACAGTCAACTTCCATGCGCTTGTCATTGCCCGACGGGATCACCCGCTGGTAATCGGGAAAGGTGCCGTCAATTAGCTTTGATGTCAGAACGATATTGCCGAAGGAAAAGCGGATCTTGCCGTCCGACAAGGCAATATCCACCAAACCCCCGCCCTCGCCGCTACTGTCGTCGATCAGTTTCAACACTTCCAGGGCGGCCTTGCGCGGCAGGATCACGCCGGGCATGGCGGCGGCGCCGTCGGGCCGGTCAATATCCACATGGGCCAGACGGTGGCCGTCGGTGGCCACGCCACGCAGCACCGGGGCGTCCTCGGGCGCGTGCAGATAGATGCCGTTCAAATAATAGCGGGTTTCTTCCGTTGAAATGGCGAACCGGGTCTTTTCGATCAGGCGGCGCAGATCAGCCGTGGGCACGGAGAACTGGTGCGGCAGGTCGTCATCGGCCATGACCGGGAAATCCTCGCGCGGCAGACAGGACAGCGCAAATTTGGAACGCGCGGCGCGTACCGTCAGGCGGCCGTCACCGCCAGCACCATCGGCGCCGCTGGTGCCGCCAGTGCCGCCAGTGCCACTGTCCAGTTCCACCTGGGCCCCGTCGGGCAGTTTGCGGACAATATCGTGCAACATGTGCGCCGGCGCCGTGGTGCCGCCCGGTTGCAGCACCTCCGCCGGCGCCCCTTCGACGATGGCCAGGTCAAGATCGGTGGCTGTCAGGCGCAAGCCGCCCGTCTCCGCATCCGCGACCAACTGTACGTTGGAGAGAATGGGAATGGTATTACGCCGTTCGACCACGTTTTGCACATGGCCCAGGGCGCGCAGCAGCGCGGATCGTTCAATGGTTAGCTTCATAACATCTTCGCTAAATGATTCACGTGGTAGAGCATAACAGAAAGCGGACGGCAGCGAACAAATTTGACCGCCATTTCGATCAATTGTTTCGATCAATTCACCATGAAATGGGCCGACGCGGCGGCGAACAGGCGCTTGCGGTCCCCCTGCCAGGCCATGGCCCGCACGTTGGCGACCCGGCGCCCCTGTTTGGTGACGATCCCCGTGGCGAAACAATCCTCGGCCCGGCCGGGCCGTAGATATTCCACCGTGATGTTGATGATGCGCGGCAATTTGGGCTCGTCCATGGCCCCGATCAGGGAAATGGTCGCGGCACATTCCAACAAGGCGCCAGTGACGCCGCCGTGCAGGGCCGGCAGCATGGGGTTGCCGATCAGCATCTGCTGAAACGGCAGAATTGTAATCAGCTCGGCCCCCTGGCGCTCCGCCTTCAGACCAAGCCAGCGGAAGTACGGCACCGCCTCCATCAGGGGCTGTAAATCGCCGCTCTGTCGCGCGGCGGCAAAGCCATCGGCCAGTTTCATGCCCAATTCACGGCCCGTTTCAAGATCGGGTCAACATGAACGAACCGGCCGCATGCGCGATGGGGTCGTCAATGTCGCCCTGATAGGCCACCCCCCGGGTAAATGCGATGTTCTTGGTGGTCCGGTAGCAATGCACCTTGGCGAAGATGTCTTCGCCGGGCACGGCGGGTTTGAGGTAGTCGATGCGCAAATCCAGGGTGGCGGTCTTCGCCATGCCGCCCAGCAGAGGCACGATGCACATCCCGCTCAAGCTATCCAGCAGCACGGTCACCACGCCGCCATGCACCACGCCGGTGTCGGGATTGCCGACGAATTCGTCGCGATAAGGGATTTTGCCAACGGCACCATCGTCGTCCATAGACAGCAGTTCCAGCCCCATGGCCGCCATGTGGGGAATGAATTCTCCCATCAGCTGGCGCATGTTTTCGAAGTCGTATTCCATTGTTCCGGACAATGGTGGCTTGCCCGCCGCCTGTCAAATCAAGCCGCTGGTAATTGATCGAATGGGCCGTACGAACTAGTCTTGGGCCAACGATGGATAGGGAGGGCAAGGGAAATGACCACGGCAAGTTGGCAAATCGGCGATGTCAGGATCACCCGCATTGTCGAGATGCGCGCGGTGCGGACACCGGAATTCGGCTACCGCAACCTGAGCACGGAAGATATTTTGGGTGAAACCTGGCTGCAACCGCACTTCGCCACGCCCGAGGGTGAATTGATATCCTGCATCCAGGCCTTTGTTGTTGAATCCCGGGGCAAGCGAATCATCGTGGATACCTGTGTCGGCAACGACAAAATCCGCGGCAATGCCGCCTGGAGCAATTTACAGGGACCTTTCCTGGCCGACCTGACGGCGGCCGGCTATCCACCCGACAGCATCGACATCGTGCTTTGCACCCATCTGCATGTGGATCATGTCGGCTGGAACACCATGCTGGTGGACGGCCGATGGGTGCCCACCTTCCCGAATGCGCAATATCTGTTCGGCCGTGTTGAGTGGGAACATTGGCAACAGGAGACCATCGCCGAGATCGCCGGCGACATTGATCTGGAAATTGCCGAGGCGGTGATTGACTGCGCCGCCGTCAATCAGGATTCCATCGGCCCCGTGATCGATGCCGGCCTGCATCTTTTGGTCGAGGTGGACCAGGCCGTGACGGACGAAATACAGCTGGAGCCGACACCCGGCCACACGCCGGGGCATGTCAGCGTGGTGATCAATTCCGCCGGGCACCGCGCGGTGATCACCGGCGATATGATGCACCATCCCATCCAGATCAGCCTGCCAGATAAATCCAGCAAGTTCGACTACGACGTGGACGGCGCCAAACAAACCCGCGAGGATTTTCTGGCCCGCTATGGCGACAACGACGTCATGGTCTTCGGCACCCATTTCGCCGCCCCCACCGCCGGCCATGTGGTTTCCCACGGCGGTGGCTGGCGCCTCAAGGTAGCGGAGTGACGTGGCCGGGCTTCCCGAAATTTGTTACGCGCGGTCGGGCAATTATTCCATAGCCTATTCGCGCAGCGGACAAGGCGGGCACATGGTTGCGTTCAAGCCGCCACTGGCCGCCGAGAATCCCGAGCGGGTGCGGCGGCTTAGTAATTTCGGGGTTCGCGCAAAGGGCGTTGACCGACAGGGCGAGCATCAGTTGAAGGGCGTCGACGGGGTCTGGCACGTTCATGCCGCTGGCGGTGACGGGAATTCGGTCGTATAAGATGGCTCATGTGGAACAGCACGGTTTGTAAGATTTTCAAATCGGCCGGCGGCTTACCGGCAATCTCGCGGCGGATCATGGCGCTTTTGGGCCTGATCCTTCCGCTCACCATAAACCTGATGATATCCACCACGACCGCCATGAAGGCCAATGCCGGAAACGGCGGCTATTTCCGCATCGTCACGGGCACCACCGACGGCACCTATTTTCCCATCGGCGCGCTGATCGCCTCGGCCATCTCAAATCCGCCGGGCTCCCGCGATTGCGCCGACGGCGGATCTTGCGGGGTGCCGGGGCTGATTGCCGTGGGGCAGGCCAGCAAGGGCTCGGTCGAGAATGTCCGCCTGATCGCCCAGGGGGCTGTGGAATCCGGGTTGAGCCAGGCGGATATCGCCTACATGGCCTTCCACGGCCTGGGCCGCTTTCGCGGCGGCGCGCCTTATGACGGGCTGCGGGTCATTGCCACCCTGTATCCCGAACTGGTGCAACTGGTGGTGCGCAAATACAGTGGCATCTATGCCCTGGAGGATCTGCGCGGCAAGCGGGTATCCCTGGGCGCGGTGGGTTCGGGCACGGCCCTGGACGCGGAAGTGATCATGGCGGCCCACGGCCTGGGCCTGAGCGATTACAGGGCGGTGCATTTCGATCTGGGAGACAGCGCAGACCGCCTGCGCCTGGGCAAGGTTGATGCGTTTTTTAATATCGCCGGCACCCCGGTCCCGGCCCTGGAAGATCTGGCGGAGCAGAGCAATATCACCCTTTTGCCGATCCACGGCCCGGCCACGGACGAATTGCGCAAAAAATTTCCGTTTTTTGTGCCCACTATCCTGCCGGCCGGCGTCTATCGCAATGTGGGCGAGATCAAGACCTTGAGCGTCGGGGCGCAATGGTTGGTATCCACCCGTCTGGACGAGGCCAAGGTTTATGAAATGACCCGCGCCCTGTGGCACCCTTCCACCCGCCGGGTGCTGGATAACGGCCATCCCGTGGGCCGGCAAATTCAATTGCAAAGCGCCCTGGACGGCCTGGCCATTCCCCTGCACGACGGGGCCAGGCGCTATTACAAGGAAATCGGCGCCTTACCCTGAGGTTGGCGTTTCCAAGGCGGCCGCCGCCAACCATTCTTGCAAAGGCGGCAGCGCAAACACCGCCTCGACGTAGCCCTGGCAAACATCATCCAGAGCGATGCCGTAGTGTTTGAAGCGTACCGCGACGGGGGCGTACATGACATCCGCGGCGCTAAAATCCCCGAACAGAAATTTGCCCCTCGCCCCGAATTGCCTCCGGCCCTGGCGCCAGATATCGCAAATGCGGTCAATATCATCTTCCACCACCCGGCGCGGTTTGCCATGCGGGGCATGCATTTGCAGCTCAAATGGCAGCTCTTCGCGCAGGGCCGTGAACCCGGAATGCATTTCCGCCGCCATGACACGGGCCTGGGCCCTTTGTATGGGATCGCGGGGCCAGACCGCCAGGTCCGGGTGCTGCTCGGCAATGAACTCGATGATGGCCAGGCTCTCCCAAATGGCCTGGTCGCCGGCCAGCAGGACCGGGACGCGGGCGGCGGGGGAAAACTTCAGGATATTTTGCCGGGTGTCCGGTTGGTCCAGCCGCACCACCTGTTCCTGGAACGCTAGGTCGAAATGCCGCAGCAACAGCCAGGCCCGCAGGGACCAGGACGATAACTGCTTGTCGCCAATAATCAAACCATAGCCGGGCATCGCGTCCATCCGTTCCATGTTGTATGACTCACGAAACTAGTTTGCATAGGGAGCTCGCCGTGACCGCCAACATAGATAATAAACTTAACCCGACCGCTATCCCGATCTGGCCACTGCGCGGTGGCGATTTGGCTGATTGGCTGGCCGAACGTGGGGTCGCCGCCGGCGCCTGGTGTGAAAGCAACGGCTTTTCCGCCCAGGCGGGCAAGCACCTGATTCTTCCCGGTGACGGCGGCGGTCTGGCCGGCGTGCTGTTGGGTTTGGGCACGGGTGGCGATCAGGTCGGCGACTTTTGGTGCCTTGGTACCCTGGCCAAGGCCCTGCCGCCTGGCAGCTACCGTATCGAGGGTGATTTGAGCCCGGCTCAGGCGCAAATGGCGGCGCTGGCCTGGGCTCAGGCCGGCTATCGCTTCACCCGATATTGCGACGAAGAACAGAGCGGCGCCCCGGCCCGGCTCTGCCTGCCCGAGCAGGCCGATGGCGATGCCCTCGCGGGCGCCATCAAGGGCGCCTTCCTGGCCCGTGATCTGATCAATACGCCTGCCTCCGACATGGGGCCGGAGGAGCTAGCGGCCGCGGCGGCGGCGCTGGCGGGCGAGATGGGCGGCACCTGCGAGGTCACCGTTGGCGACGATCTGCTGACCGCCAATTATCCCGCCATTCATGCCGTCGGCCGCGCCTCCTCCCGGCCGCCTCGCCTGATCGACATGCGATGGGGCGACGGCGGACACCCACGCCTGACCTTGGTCGGCAAGGGTGTCTGTTTCGACACCGGCGGCCTGGACCTCAAGGGCGCCGCCGGCATGTTGAAAATGAAGAAAGACATGGGCGGGGCGGCGACGGTTCTGGGCCTGGCCGCGATGATCATGGCGGCAAACCTGCCCGTGCGCCTGCGGGTGCTGATCCCGGCGGTGGAGAATTCCGTGTCCGGCAATGCCTACCGCCCGGGCGATGTTATCGCCACCCGCAAGGGACTAAGCGTTGAAGTGGGCAACACCGATGCCGAAGGCCGTATCGTGCTTTGCGATGCCCTGGCCGAGGCCGAGGGGGAGGACCCGGACCTGATCATCGACATGGCCACCCTGACCGGCGCCGCCCGGGTGGCCCTGGGCACGGATCTGCCGGCGGTATTCACCGGGGGCGATGATCTCTGGACGGCCTTGCAACAGGCGGGCGAGGACACGGACGACCCGACCTGGCGCCTGCCCCTGCACGGCCCCTATCGGGATTTGTTGAAAAGCAAGGTGGCCGATTTGAACAACGTCTCGGACGGCGGCTTCGGCGGCGCCATTACCGCCGCCCTGTATTTGCAATCGTTCGTCGATGATCCGGGCCGCTGGATGCATATTGATACCTATGGCTGGAACGACAAGGACCGCCCCGGCCGTCCGGCCGGGGGCGAGGGGCTGGCCATGCGCGCCCTGTTCGCCATGCTGTCGGCGCGCTATGGCTGACGGGCCGATGACGCTGCGGATTGATGCTCGTGAAAAGGGTTGATCTGATTTTCTTATTCCTATTCACTGGATTTTCACTTCGGTACCGGCATGATCTGAATGTGGCGTATGTAGAGGGGGGCCATGACCATGAAACTGACCACGCAGCAGGCACTGAGACTATGGCATGAAGCCCTTTCAGAATCGGTCAGATCCGATGGACCGGACCTATCAGCCCGGCAAATGGCGATTTTTTTGCAGGTTTACCTGGTCCCGCCGCCCCATACGGTGCGCGGACTGGCCGCCACCCTGCGCATATCGAAACCGGCCGTGGTCCGCGCCCTCGATACCTTGGGGCGGGCTGATTACACCCGGCGCAAACGGGATGACAGCGATAGACGCAACGTCCTGATCCAGCGCACGGTCAAGGGTTCGGTCTTTCTCAGTGAGTTTTCCGAATGGGTGGTATCGGCGTCCGAGACATTATGATGGGCCGCGTTGGGGGGTGAAATCATAAAGCCATGGACCGGCGCATCACACCGGCACGGGACGATCTGGCGGCGGATTGGCTCCGCGATCACGTCAAGGCCAAGCGTTATGCCGTCGGCGCCCCCCGCACGGTGATCCGGGACGGCGCCCCCCTGCACTTTACCCCAAATTCCGGCGCCGGGCTGGAAAGCCAGATGATTTATGGCGAGATATTCCAGGTTTACGAAGATCGAGACGGCTGGTCCTGGGGGCAGAACCTGACGGACGGCTACGTGGGCTATGTTCCCAGCGCCGATCTGGCGGCTAACCTGCCCCGGCCCGACCATCAGGTTGCCGCCCTGCACAGCCACCTCTACACCGAACCGGATCTGAAACGACCCGCGTCGGGCACTATCTCCATGTCGGCGCGGGTCAAGGTGGTTGATATTTCGGGCCGGTTTTGCCGCACGGCCTGCGGTCACTGGCTGCATTCGCGGCATTTGGTATCCTTGGAATACAGCACCCAGGATGTGGTCGGCACGGCGATCAAATTTATCGGCGTGCCGTATTTATGGGGCGGGCGTACCGCCCAGGGGGTTGATTGTTCATCCCTGGTGCAACTGGCCCTGAGCATGGCGGGCATCGCCGCCCCCAGGGACAGCTATCTGCAGCAGCGCGAGGTGGGCGAGGAAGTACCCATGGCCGACAGTCAGGATTTTTCCAATCTTGAGGAAGGCGATCTGGTTTTTTCCCCCGGCCATGTGGGCCTGTTCGTGGATGATTGGCGATTTCTGCATGCCAACGCGTTCGACATGCAAGTCTCCCTGCATGGTTTTTCCGAGGTGCTGGACCGGGCCGAACACGACAATGCCCCGGTCAGCGCAATCCGGCGGATCAGCCCATCTGCCTGACAGCCATCTATCCGACCGCCGACTTTCTGACCAATCTGTGGCGCAAGCCATGTTGAAGGGAGAGGGGCGCGGCGCCGCCCTGGCGCCGTTTTCCGTGCGCAGCTTCCGCTTTCAATGGCCGGCGGATTTGCTGACCTCCTGGGCGTTCGAGATGGAAACCCTGATCCTGGGTTGGTATGTGCTGGTGGAAACCGGTTCGGTCCTGCTGTTGACCGCCTTCGGTTCCCTGCAGTTCCTCGGCACATTGATTTCACCCCTTTTCGGCGTGGTCGCCGATCGGGTCGGCCGCCGCCTGGTCCTGTGCATCATGCGGGCCAGCTATGTGGTCCTGGCCCTTGGGATCATGGTCCTGGCCCTGCTGGACAGTTTGAGCCCGTATTGGGTGCTGGCCATTGGCTTGCTGGCGGGGCTGGTGCGGCCCTCGGATCTGGTGATGCGGAATTCCCTGATCGGCGATACCGTGCCGCCCGGCTGGCTGGCCAAGGCCATCGGTCTGTCGCGCACCACCATGGACTCGGCCCGGATCGCCGGTGCCCTGGCGGGGGCGGGCCTGTTTGCCACCTTGGGGATTGGCCCGGCCTATATGTGCGTGGTCGCTCTCTACCTTTTCAGTTTGGCCCTGACCTTTGGTGTTGCCGGACCCAAGGCCAAGGCTGACGGCGGCCGGGCGGCCCCGTGGCAGGAGTTGAAGGCCGGCCTGTCCTATATCCGGCAAACGCCGCAGGTTCTGGCCCTGATGCTGCTGGCCTTTCAGGTTAATCTGACGGCCTACCCCATTTCCATGGGCTTGCTGCCCTATGTGGCCAAGGAAATTTACGCCATTGATCAGAACGGGCTGGGCCATCTGGTGGCTGGATACGCCGTCGGTGCCTTGCTGGGTTCCATCGCGATGATCCTCGGGGGCGGTCTGCGGCGGCCCGGCCGGATCATGGTGATCGGCATCATGGTCTGGTATCTAACCCTGGCGGTGTTTGCCGTTTCGGAAACCAAATGGTCCGGCTTTTGGGTGCTTTTGATCATCGGCGTCCTGCAAAGCCTGGCCATGATCGCCATGTCCGTGACCTTGTTGCAGATTACGCCGGAGCGCTTCCGCGGCCGCATCATGGGGGTGCGCATGCTGGCCGTCTATGGCCTGCCCCTGGGCCTGCTGGCGGCGGGCGGTTTGGTGGAGCTGTCTGGATTTACCACGACGGTCTGGCTTTATGCCCTTCTCGGCATCCTGTGTACTGGTGCCATCACCTGGCGCTGGCGCCGGGATATCTGGCGATAGGCGGATACTTGCAACCAAACTGGCTGTAAACCGGCTTAGTTCATAATAATCGATACGAAAGTCGTGGATCGGGATGGATGGACTGGGGGAGGTCGGCAATCTATCGGCGAACCCATTTCGAAC
>JAPYUH010000038.1:0-6924 GCA_029936195.1 Alphaproteobacteria bacterium | reverse complement strand
TCGGGATGGATGGACTGGGGGAGGTCGGCAATCTATCGGCGAACCCATTTCGAACCCGTGACAAACGCTTCATGGCCGGACATGCCACGGTGCTGGCTGGGGCATCTGGCATTCACCGGCGGAGCAGACGCCAATTACTCGAAATCAAGGCAGTACATGATTTTGTCAACCTTGGCGCCGTCGGACGACAGCGGTATACTCAGGACGCTGTAGATTTTGAAATCCTTCGGCGACCAAGTCATGGGCAAATCAGCTTCGAAACGCGCTTCACGGCTTTCGATAATTCCCTCAATTCTTTTGACCGCCAGGTCGACACCTTCGATTTTGTCATAATAGTCGCCCGTGCCGTCTCGGCCTCGGGCGTCCACCACTTTGGTGCCGACCAGGCGAACACGATAGCGCCGGGGCGCCTCTTCCACGTCAACCAGCACCAAGTATGACAGAAATGTAGGGAAATCCATGGGTTCGAAATTGCGGCGCTTGGGAATGCCACCACCCGCGGCCTGGCCCAGATACCAATCATAAATGGCGCGTTGCCCATCGCTGCGAAGATCAGTCGGAGAAAACCGGCTTAAATCTTGTAATCCCTCCGCGGACGGTGCTTTCGCCACTGTATCGCGAACGCACATGGATCGGATCCCCCACTGGTTGGATTTCGCCGCTGAAACTGACAAATGTCGTTCAAGTCTTGATCCTAAAGATTAACGGATCGTGAACAGCGGGCGCAAGGGTTTTGCCGGTTTGATTAACAAGAGTAAACAACCGGGGCAATGGCTGTTGCTATCTTGATAGGTTGTTTGCCCTTGGGATGCTAACAAGTACGTCAGCGTGGAATTGAAAATATCGGGAGAAAACGGGGCAATGACGGGGATGAAATCTGGCGTGGTGTTTGGCGATGATTACAAGGCACTGTTGGCGGCGTGCAAGGGCGGCGCCTATGCCCTGCCGGCGGTGAACGTCGTGGGTACAAATTCCGTGAACGCGGTATTGGAGGCGGCGGCGCGCAACAAATCGGACATCATTGTTCAGCTTTCCAACGGTGGGGCGCAGTTTTTTGCCGGCCAGGGCATGGCGGATGGTAATACGGCCAAGATCATGGGCGCCGTCGCGGCCGCCCAGCATGTGCATTTGCTGGCCGAATATTATGGTGTCTGCGTGGTCCTGCACACCGATCACGCCAACCGCAAGCTGCTCCCCTGGATCGACGGCCTGATCGCCAAGGGCGAGCGTTATTACAAAGCCAACGGCAAGCCGCTCTATACCTCGCACATGCTGGATCTGTCCGAGGAGCCGCTGGAAGATAACCTCTCCATCTGCGCCGATTATCTGAAGCGCATGGTGCCCTTGGACATGAGTCTGGAGATTGAGCTGGGGGTCACCGGGGGTGAAGAAGACGGCGTCGGCCACGACCTGGACGAAACTGACAATGCCAAGCTGTACACCCAACCCGACGAGGTCCTGCGGGCTTATGAAAAGCTCTCTCCGATCGGGCATTTCTCCGTCGCCGCATCCTTTGGCAACGTGCACGGGGTTTACAAGCCGGGCAATGTGCAGCTGCGTCCGGAAATTCTCAAGGGCAGCCAGGATTTGGTGTCTTCGACCCATGGCACCGGCAACAATCCCCTGGATCTGGTGTTTCACGGCGGCTCCGGCTCGGAAAAGGCCAAGATAGAGGAGGCCATCGGCTATGGTGTCTTCAAGATGAACATCGACACGGACACCCAATTCGCCTTCGCCAATGCGGTTGGCGGTTATGTGGACAAGAACCCCAAAGCCTTTAAATTCCAGATCGATCCCGATGACGATACGCCCTACAAAAGCAAATACGACCCGCGCAAATGGCTGCGCGCTGGCGAACTGGGCCTGGCCGAGCGTCTGGATGAAGCCATTCGCGATCTGCGTTCGGGCGGCAAGAGCCTTGCCATGAACTAATGTTCCGCTGCAAAATTGCCTGAAAGTTTGACGACGGGAGACGGCCCATGCGTATTGAAAGCCCCCGCAGATACACCGGTGATCTGGTCAATCTGGGTCAGGGGCTAATCAGCCGGGACATATTCACCGCCCCCGACATCTATGATGATGAGTTGGAGCGGGTTTTCGCCCGGTCCTGGTTGTTCGTCGGCCATGAAAGCCAGGTGCCCAACAACGAAGACTACATCCTCTCCCGCACGGGCGAGGAAAGCGTTATCTTCAACCGGGACCGCAACGGCAAACTGCACGTCTTCCTGAACAACTGCCGCCATCGGGGCATGCGGGTCTGCCGCTATGACAAGGGCAATTCCCGCAAGTTCATGTGCCCCTTCCACGCCTGGACATACTCGGACCAGGGCGAATTGATCGCCGTGCCCAAGCTTGATACCGGTTATCACAACGAACTGGACCGGTCCAAATGGGGCCTGATCGAGGCGCGGGTGTATAGCTATCGCGGTTATGTTTTTGCCTGCTGGGACGCCGAAACCCCGGATTTCGAAACTTATTTGGGTGATCTGCGCTTCTATTTCGATGATTACTGCGAACTGCCCGACGGCAGTTATGGGGAGTGGGAGGCCTTTGGCGGCATCTTGAAATGGCAAATGCCGTGCAACTGGAAATTCGGGGCGGAAAACTTCGCCGGCGATTTTTATCACAATCCGTCCCATGCCTCGGTCGATCAGGTCATCCTCTCGCCCGCCGGCACCAAGGGGCGGCATACCTACGACGGCGTGACCAAACAGCGGGACGCCTGGAAGCTGAATATCGCCGTCACGCCCCAGGGTCATACCTCCCGCGGGCAGTTGTTCAAGGATGATTACGACTATATGCCTACCTACCGGGAGATGGCCGTGGTGGAGAATTATTTCCGCGACTGTTACGCCAAACGCCAGGCCAAGCTGGGTGAAAAAGCCCGCTGGTTCGGCCATGGCGGCACCATTTTTCCCAATGTCAGCTATTCCAACGGCGTGCAGTCCATGGGCACCTGGCACCCCTCGGGCCCGCACCAGACGGAAACCTGGCGGATTTTCCTGGCCCCCAAGGCGGCCCCGGACGAGGTCAAGGCGGTCCTGCGCCATTACGTCATCCGCTATCAAGGCCCCGCGGGCCTGACGGAACAGGACGATATGGAGAACTGGGGCTCCTCCCACCAGGGCGCCCGGGGCACCATCGCGCGGCGCCACGATTTCCACTACGGCATGGGCCAGGGCCATGAGCAAGAGGGCTGGCCGGCCGACTGGCTGGGCGGCGAGGTCCATGCGACCGAGGATGTCTCGGAGCAGAACCAGCGCGCCTACTTCACCCGCTGGGCCGCCGACATGGACCGCCCCCCCACCGCCGACCGTATCCACCCGCCAACCAATGCGGCCGAGGCCGCCGAATAGATGCAGGCGGACCGGGAACAATTGCTCGACCAACTGCTGCTAGGCTACGAGGTGGAGCAGTTCTATGGCCGCGAGGCGGAATTGCTGGACAGCCGCCAGTTCGATGCCTGGCTGGATCTGCTGGCCGACGACATCCGCTATTGGATGCCGCTGGCCACCAATCAGGAGGCCGGCAATTGGGACCGCGAACACAGCCGCGAAGGCCAGGACCTGAACTGGTTCGACGAGGGCAAGTTCGAGTTGGAACAGCGGGTCAAACAAATCCAGACCGGCCTGCACTGGGCCGAGGAACCGGTTTCACGCACCACGCACATGTTCTCCAACTTGCAAGTGGAGCCCAGGGACGACGGCCATATCGAGGCCGCCACGCGATTTTTGGTCTACCGCAACCGCACCAACGTGGAGACCGATTTCTACGTCGGCAAACGCCGCGACCATCTGCGGCGGGATCAGGGTGGGGCGCTAAAAATCAGCCGGCGGGAGATATTGCTGGATCAGCATGTGCTGCTGGCGAAAAATCTGACGACGTTCTTTTAGCGGCCGTCCGCACCGACATCAGAAACGGCTCGGATCACCACGTCTCCAACCATGGCCGCAGCACCACTTCGAAGGCCCAGGTGGAGCGGTGCTGGCGGTGTAGCTGCAAGTAAACCTCGGCGATGCGATCCGGGTCGGCCAGATTGTCGTCGACCGCCGTGCCCGCCCGCCTATGACTGCGCGTGCCGTCCGCCTGGGTCCAGCCGATGGCGGCGTCGATGGGAACCTGGGCGACGTGGATGCCCTGGGGCATGAGTTCCCGGGCCAGGCTTTGCGCCAGGCCGGCCTTGGCCTGACAGGCCATGGCGAAGGCGCCGCTATTGGCATAGCCCTTGGTGGCGGCGGAGGCGTTGGTGAAAATGATGCTGCCGCGATGGCCGGCGTCGTTCAAGGGCTGCGCCAGCATCTGGGCCGCGGCCTGTTGGGCCACCAGAAAGGCGCTATAGGCGCCGTTCTTGATGGTTTGCAGAGCCAGGGCCGGGTCGGCTTCGGTGATCTTCTTACGGAAAATGTCGGGAACCCGGCCGTCGATATTATGCACGACCAAACTGGGCGTCCCCAGATCGCCGGCGACCTGGGTGAATAGGGCGGCGACGGAGGTGGGATCGGCGGCATCGCAGCCGTACAGGGCGGCGCCGGTCTCAGCCTTCAGATCACGCAGCACGCTCTTGTCCGGTTTCCGGGCCGCGACCGCCACCGCCAGGCCTTCCCTGCTAAACAGCCGGGCGCAACTTGCACTTATCCCCGGCCCGCCGCCAACAATAAGCGCAACCTCGCCAACTGCCGTGGTTTGTCCCGTCTCCGTCATGTCTCATCTCTCCAATGGCCGCGCCAACACGGATCACGACACCTTGCCGGCCCATGGCCAAGGATAAACGGCGGGGGGTCCATGGCTCCAGAAATTTCTTTATTCCGTCGATCCGCCGCTGATGGCGCCCATCGCCATGGTTCCGGTGGCGATGCTGACGGCCAGGACGATACCCGGGGCCATTGCGCCTGGGTCCAATCGATGGTTGGATTGGGGACGGCATGACGATGGGATAAAAGGCAGGGTGCATATGGCGGCGGGGCGGACGGCGGAGCTGCAGCGTTTCATTGATGGGACTGAAGCGGCCATTATGGCCAGGGCGCCGGATTATCCCGATGCCATGGCCATGGCGGCGCGGATATTCTCGGCCCTGAAGACCAAGGGCGGTGACGCGCCCGGAAACCCGCCGGCCCGACAGGAGGCCTGCCGCCATCTTGAGCAGGCCCTGGGCAAGGCCCACGACAGCCCCGGCCCCCCCGGCCCCATTGCAGAGCTGGCGGATGCCTTCGCGGCCCTGGAGCCGGAATTTACCTGGCATCGGCGGCTGCAATCCGCCCAAGAACCGGGCGGCTTCCACGACAATCACGCCAACGCCATAATTGTCGGCAAGGGCGGCCTGGAGGACCGGGGCGACGCCCTCATTGGGGTCAGCCTGGTGGCACCGGACATTCAGTATCCCCGACACCGCCATCCGCCCGAGGAAATTTACCTGGTGCTATCGCCGGGGCAATGGATGCAGAACGACAACCCGATGGCGGCCAAGCAATCGGGCGATCTGGTGCACAATCCACCCAACACCTGGCATGCCATGCGGGCGTCGGAAGAACCCTTGCTGGCGGTCTGGTGCCTGTGGCTGGAAAACTGAACAGCGGTTGGCGCGGGTAGGTTCAGAGCGATTGCAGAATACGCTCCAAGTCGACATCGGGATCCAGCAAATCCCCGACTTTCTCAAGATTGGGATTGGTTGTCTCGGGCGGCTGACCGGAAGGATGGCGCTTTTCGGGGCCGAAGTATTTTTCCCAGTTGAGCCGGCGGCGGCAGGGGCCGAAAAAAAGCTTGGTCCGCACGAAGGGGCGCGGTTTTTCGATCACAGCAAGGATGCGATCATAGAGCGTCCGGGCTGATATGGGCTTGGCCAGCAACTCGTTCACGCCGGTGTCCCGGGCTGTTATGACGCGGCGTATATCCGTATGGCCGGTCATCAGAATAATCGGCGTGAAGGGGTCCGGACTGTTCGAATCCGTGCGGATGAAATTTGTATATTCCAGGCCATCAACCGGCCCCATCATCCAATCGGTGATGATCAGGTCGGGGGTGAATTTATCAAGGGAAGAAATAGCTTGCCGACCGTTTGTAGCGAAATTGTTAATATCAAGTAACTCTAATGAGAACTCATATGGATCGTTTCAGAGGCAGCCCTAGTTGCGAGCGCGCCTTGGTATAAGAACGGTTGCCCGAGCATCCTGATCCGCGGTTACTTTTTCCGCCAAGGGTGAAATACACTGAGGCGAGCGCTTGTGTACAAAATCAAAAACAGGGGTAACGAGATGGCATTGGACGACACTGTACTGCTGCGGGAAAAACGCGGCCCGGTCGAATGGGTGACATTGAACAGGCCGGAAAGCCTGAATGCCATGAACCCGGACCTGGTCACCGCCCTGCGGCGGTATTTCGAAGGCAAGTATGAAGACCATGAAACCCGCATCATCGTTTTGAAAGCCAACGGCGGGAATTTCTGCGCCGGGTTGGATCTGAAGCAACAGCCGCCAATTGAGCGCTCGGTCGAGGAACGGCTGGCCGGGCAGATGAACATCCGCGATATCTACAAGGCCATGCGCCGCTGCCCCCAACCGATTGTTTCCCTGGTCCAGGGGGCGGCCTGCGGCGGCGGGTTTTCCCTGGCCCTGGCATCCGATATCCGGATTCTGGGCGAAAGCGCCAGGATGAACGCCGCCTATATCACCATTGGGCTGACCGGGGGCGATATGGGGTCGAGCTATTTTCTGCCCCGTCTTGTGGGCACCTCGCTCGCATCGGAGCTGCTGTTGACCGGCCGTTTCATCGAGGCGGCGGAGGCCCTCCATCATCGCCTTTGTTCGCGCGTGGTGCCCGATGATCAGCTAGAGACCGCGGCCGACGACCTGATCGAGGCCATGCTGGCCAATTCGGCGCTCGGCTTGCGTCTGACCAAGGATGCCCTGAATTTCGCCGTCGATGCGCCCA
>JAPYUH010000308.1 GCA_029936195.1 Alphaproteobacteria bacterium | reverse complement strand
GCCACATCGAGGCGCGGAAGGCGACGGACATGAAAGAGCTCAAGGCAATGGCCGGGAGCGATCATCACGGGGTGATCAAGGTGATCATCGACAGCTACGGCAACCTGGCTACGGCGGACAAGGTGCAGTCGGTGCTGGTGCCGGAGGTGATTGACAAGGATGACTTCAAGAAATGGTGGGAGACGGCCCGGAAAGAAATGAAGAAGGACGGCCACTTCGTGCTGCCCACCAAGAAGAGCGAACCGCTCGAGTATCAGTCGCAGGACATTCCGTTGCAGGAACGGCTGCTGCAGGAATTTACCAGCGCCCGTGGTCTGAAAGCGCGCTTGGTGGTGGTGGTGGAAATGGCGAAGAGCGCGCGGGATCTCGATGATGCCCCCGCCCTGGCCGAGGCGGCGATGGTGAAATTGAATGAAGAAATTGAAAGCCACGCCCGCACCAAGCCCGGCCTCGCCCTGGAGGCGGTGATGGTGCGCGATGACCTCGCCCAAGCGCTTGGGGCGGAAGTGTCCGCCGAGGCACCCGATGATTCCGACGTGTGGGCGGCGGAACCGAATCTCGCCAAGCTGGTCGCCGGCATGCCCATGGCGCGCCAAGGGCACGCGCTGGAATTTTATCAGGCCAGCCACGAGGGATGGCCCGACATATTCATGGGCATGATCAACACCGTGCCCGCTCGGCTGGTCGGCGAGTGCGTTGGCCTGCTTTGTGCCGCCGGGAAAAAGGAAGCCCTCCTCACCGAACTGGGCCAGTTGGTGAACCACCACGCCGCCTCGGGTGAGTTGCTGCTGTGGCTGGCCAAGGATAAGTCAGGCGACTTTGCGAAGATCCTGACCCCCGAGGCCTTTGGCGCCATGCTCTCTGCCGTTGAACGCGAGACAAGCGATCTGAAGCGCGCCAGCAAGTTACGCGATTTTTTACTGAATGACCCGGACATCCTCGAGACCCTCACCCGCGGCGCCGATATGGACGTGGTGAAAGACGTCACCCGCGCGATCCAAATGTCCACCTGATTTGAAGGCATGGACAAGCGCTCCGTGCTCGGGAAAATGGTCAAGGCGCATCCAGACATTCAGGAATTCATCACTCACGGTGATAAGGAAAAGGAGGAGCGGCAAGCCCAGGCTGACCTCACGCTGATTGTCTCCTGGGCCAGTCTCGAGCGCCGCCGCGCCAAGCTCGACGAGTTGGTAAAGGTCAAGATTCCGGCCAACACCAAGGAGATCGAGATCGCGCGCGAGTACGGCGACCTCCGCGAGAATGCCGAGTTCAAGGCGGCCAAGGAACAACAGAAAGTTTTGATGACCCAACAGGCCGATCTCGAAAACGAAATCGAAAACGCGCGCGGCATCAACTACAGCGATGCCTCCACCGAAATCGCCAACGTGGGCACGAGCGTCATCGTCACCCATCTCGATACCGGCGAACGTCAGGAATACGCGCTGCTCGGCGCGTGGGACGGCGACCCGGATCGCAATCGAATTAGCTACCTCACCCCGATGGGCAAAGCCATCCGCGGCCGCGCGCCGGGCGAGGAAGTGGAGGTTCAACTTGGCGACGACACCCGGCGCCTGCGCGTGGAATCCATCGCCGCCTACGCCGCCGAACAGGCCCCCGCCTGACCTGCCCGCCATGCGCACGGTCAAGGTACCGCTGGCAAATCGATCGTACCCGATTCACATCGGGGCCGGCTTGCTCGCGGACCTCGGCAAACACTGCGCTCGCCTCAAACTCGGCCAACGCTGCGTGGTGATCTCCGATGCCACCGTTGCCCGCCGCTACCGCAAACCCGCCCTCGCCTCGCTCAAGGCCGTCGGCTTCGATCCCATCTTCATTTCCCAACCCGCCGGCGAACAGGCCAAGACACTCAAAAACGTGCAGACGTGTTACGATCAACTGGCCAAACATCGTATCGAGCGAGGTTCGTTCATCGTTGCTCTCGGCGGCGGTGTCGTTGGCGACCTTGCCGGCTTCGTGGCCGCCACATACTTGCGCGGCATTGATTTCGTCCAAGTGCCCACCACGCTCCTCGCGCAGGTGGACAGCTCCGTCGGCGGCAAAGTTGGCGTGAATCTCCCCGCCGGGAAAAATCTCGTCGGCGCGTTTTACCAACCCAAACTCGTCCTGTGTGACCTCGACACGTTGCGCACTTTGCCCGCCCGCGAGTTCCGCGTCGGCCTCGCGGAGGTCATCAAATATGGGATCATTTACGACGCCAAACTCTTCGCCCGCCTCGAGCGCGATTTGCCCAAGTTGCTACAACAACACCCCGCCACCCTCGCGGCCGTCATCGCGCGCTGCTGCCAAATCAAGGCCGAGGTTGTAGGCCAAGACGAAAAAGAAACCGGCCTTCGAGCCATACTGAACTTCGGCCACACCCTCGGCCACGGTCTCGAGGCCATTTCCAAATATGGCAAATACCTCCACGGCGAAGCCATCAGTATCGGGCAAGTCGCCGCCGCCAAAATTTCCCAAGCCCAAACCGGCCTCCCCGCCAAAGACACCGCCCGCATCACCGCCCTCTTCAAAAACGCTGGCCTGCCAACAAGCGTAAAACTCACCCCCGCCCAAACCCGCCGCCTTTTCACCGCCATGCGGCTCGACAAAAAAGTAAGCGCCGGCCAAATCAATTTCGTACTAGCCAAAAAAATCGGCCAAGTCATCAGCCACCAAAAAGTCGAACCCGCCCAAATTCGCGCCGCCATCAACCATCAACCATCAACCATCAACCCCAAAAATGGCCGTTAGCGAAACCATTGTCCGCGAATTCTTCGAACTGCACGGCTTCTTCGTGCGGCAGCAGCGCAAGCACATCGCGCCCAAGCGCGAGGATGATGAAGTTGATTTTTACGTGCATAATCCCGGCGGCCCCGGCGATGAAAGCGAAGTCCCCTTCGTGCTCGAATCCGCCGACGACCTTGCGAATCTCACCCGCGCCGTGGTGGTCGTGAAAGCGTGGCACACCGAAGTCTTCACCCAAGCTGTGCTCGCCCACGCGCCGGAGATGTTCCGCTTCGCCGGCCCCGAAACTTTCGCCCGCGCCACCCACGCCTTCGGCGGCCCCGGCCCACTCACCAAAATTCTCGTCGTCCCCGCCCTCCCAACTGCCGGCGAGGCCCGCCAGCAGAGCATCGACGTCCTCCGCGCCAAAGGCATCGACGCCGTCATCGCCTTCCGCACCATGCTCTCCGACCTCATCGACCACATCGAGGTCAACCGCAACTACCAAAAAAGCGACCTCCTCCAAATCATCCGCATCCTAAAAAACTACGACCTCTTCGCCGCCCCGCAATTGGAGTTATTCAAAATGCCCAAGCCCAAGCGGAAGGGTAAAAAGTAAACCAATGCTGCTCGTCATCGACAACTACGATTCGTTTACTTACAACCTCGTGCAGTATCTGGGCGAGGAAAAGGTGGCGATGGAGGTGCATCGGAATGATGAAATCTCGCTGGAACAAATCGAGGCGTTGAAGCCGGAGCGCATTCTCATTTCGCCCGGGCCGTGCACGCCGCGCGAGGCGGGGCTCTCCAACGACATCATAAAAACCTTCGGCCCGCGCACGCCGCTCTTGGGCGTTTGCCTCGGGCATCAGTGCATCGGGCATTCGTTCGGCGCGGAGGTGGTGGTGAACGACCAAATCATGCACGGCAAAACCTCGCCCATTTCGCACGACGAAAAATTTCTGTTTGCGGGAATGCCCAATCCCTTCGTGGCCACGCGCTACCACTCACTCGTCGTCAAGCGCGACACCGTGCCGGACTGCCTCGAAATCACCGCCGAGACGGAGGCCGGCGAAGTGATGGGTTTGCGCCACAAAGAACATCCCATTTGGGGCGTGCAGTTTCATCCCGAGAGCATCCTCACCGAGGATGGCCGGACGTTGCTGCGGAATTTTCTGAAGTTGGGCTGATTTATTACTGCCGCGCCTGCTCGATCATTTCCTTGATCGTCACCGGCTTGCCGCCTCGGCGTTTGCTTTCATCGGCGGCGGCCATGAAGGCGAACATCTCGATGGTCTCTTGCGCGGGCACGGGCACTTTGCCGGTTTGAAACATTTTTACCGCCTCGACCACGAGCGGCGCGTAGCCGTCGTAACCGCCCGCTTCGCTTTCGCCTTGGGTGC
>JAPYUH010000307.1 GCA_029936195.1 Alphaproteobacteria bacterium | reverse complement strand
CTGCAGATTTATTGCGATCATGATGCCGAGCCAGACCGGATTTAAATCCATCAACAGCAGGATCGGCGCGACGATCGGCACCACGACGAAACTGATCTCGATGAAATCGAGGAAAAAACCCAAAAAGAACATGATCGCCATGACCACGACCATGGCGCCGAAGGTGCCGCCCGGCAATGAGGTCAGAAATTCATGCACCATATCGTCGCCGCCCAGACCCCGGAACACCGAGGAAAAAAGCTGCGCGGCAATGACGATGCCGAAGACCATGGCGCTGACCCGCGTGGTCGAGCGCATGACTTCATGCAATCCCCCGGTGCCGTAGACCCGAAGCAGGCTGACCCCTATGCCCCAGATCAGGGCCATGCAACAGATCACCGCCACGATGATGCCAATCATGTCGCCAGTGGGAATATTATCGCGCAACACCCGCAGGTCCATTGAACCGGTAAGAAAAAGCACAACGATCAAGCCGGCCGCCGCGGCATATATTGGCTTGGGATTGTCGGGGGAGAGCCTCAAACCACCCAGCAGCGTGGCGCCGACGGCGCCGACCGATGCCGCTTCCGTGGGTGTCGCGATGCCGGCGAGAATGGACCCGAGCACCGAAATGATAAGCACCATGGGCGCGACCAGGGCGTGGGAGACCTTGATCGCGAGCTCCTTGTTGGTGCGGCCGTCCATGAGTTCATCGCGCGGGATGGGCGGCGAAGTCTCCGGCCGCACGATGGCGATAAAGATATGATACAGGATATAAAGTCCGACCAGCATGAAGCCGGGTATCAGGGCGCCGGCGAAAAGATCGCCGACGGAAACCGGATCGGGCGCGAAATTCCCAAGCTGACGCTGCGCTTCTTGATAGGCGTTGGAGATCTGGTCGCCCAGCACCACCAGTACCAGAGAGGGCGGAATAATCTGACCCAAGGTGCCTGAAGCGCAAATGGAGCCGCAGGCCAGGGCCGGATCATAGCCGCGGCGCAGCATGGTGGGTAGCGCCAGCAGACCCATGGTCACTACCGTGGCGCCGACGATCCCCGTGGAGGCGGCCAACAGCGCGCCAACCACGCAGACCGATATCCCCAATCCGCCGCGCAAGGAACCGAACAGCATGGCCATGGTATCCAGCAGTTCCTCGGCCACTTTCGAGCGTTCAAGCATCACGCCCATGAAGACGAACAACGGCACCGCGATCAAAATTTCACTGGTCATGGCGTTGCCGAAAATGCGGTTCGGCAGGATGCCCATGAAGGCCAGGTCGAAGACACCGAACAGATAGCTGACGCTGGCGAAGATCAACGCCGTTCCGGCCAATGAAAACGCTACCGGGAACCCGATCATGAGCAGTCCGCAGACGCCGAAAAACATCAAGATGACGAAAACTTCGCTGACGATCATACGCCTGATCCCTCCGTCACAATGTCAGGTGTATCGATCGGCTCTTGCCCGGTCATGATCAACCAGGACTTAATCAGCACTGAAAAGCCCTGCAAGGTCAGTACGAAGGGAAACACCAGCAACATGCATTTCAGCAGCCAGAACGGCATGAATGTGCCTTCGGGCGAGCCTTCCCAGACACGGACGGAGGCACCGACGAAGATCAGGGCCTTCCAAGTTAGCATGGCGCAAATCGGCCACAAGAAAACCAAGACGCCAAAGAAATTGACCCGCGCCTTGTTGATCTCCGTGGCGCCGCCGTAAAATATATCAACCCGGACATGACCGTCATGCAGCAGCGTATAGCCGGCGGCGACCAGAAACAGCATGCTATGCATGAAGATGATCGATTCCTGCATCGGAATAAAGCCAAGTCCGAATACATAACGCAACAACACGACGGTGAACTGCGTCAAAACCAGGGCTAGGGCAAACCAGGCCACGATACGGCCCAGCCGTTCGTTAAAAATATCAATCGAACGCACGACGGCTCTAATCATGGACATTTGAATTCTTTCGATGCGAAAAAAAGCGACAGGCACCCGCGCGAATTACGCAGCGCGGGTGCCTTTTTACGCCGTTAAATGCCGAACTAGCCGGTCTTATGAATACTTGAACGGCAGTGAACGCGCGTTCATGAAGCCCTGCTCGCCAATCTTGGCCCAGGTAATGGCCTGCTTGCGATAGGAGATGAAGCTGTCATAAACCCGCGTCGTGAAGGCGTCAGTATGGCCAACCTTGCTCACAACGTCGCCGGTGACCTCACCGATTTTGATGAGCATATCCTGCGGATATTTGTGCAACTGCACGCCATGTTTGGTCAACAGCACATTCAGCGATCCCAGATTGCGGGCGTTGAACTCGGCAAATTGATTATGGGCTTCGGCATCGATCACCGTGCTCACCAAGAGTTGTTCGTCCTTGGTCAGGCCATCCCAAACTTTCTTGTTCATGCCGTAGCTACCGGTGGTGCCGGGCTCATGGAAGCCGGGATAATAATAATGCTTGGTGATCTTGTGGAAGCCGAAGGCTAGATCATGCCACGGTCCAACCCATTCGGCCGCATCGATGGCGCCCGACGCCAGGGCCGGATAAATCTCCGCCACCGGCAGATTGACAACCGTAACGCCGAGGGCGCGCAGAACTTCGCCGCCGATGCCGGGCATGCGGAATTTCAGGCCCTTGAAATCATCCATCACGTTGACCGGCTTGCGATACCAGCCGCCCATCTGGGTGCCGGTACTGTTGCCAAGGAAGCCCTTGAGGCCGAATTGCGCCGACAGCTCGTCCCAGAGTTCCTGACCGCCGCCATACTTCATCCAGGCGGCGTGCTCGGTTCCGGTCAGGCCATAGGGCACGGTGGTAAAAAAGTTGAACGCTTTATGCTTGCCTTGCCAGTAGTACTCGGCCGATTGATACATTTCGGCATCGCCCGCGGCGACCGCGTCAAAAACGCCGAACGCCGGCACCAGTTCGCCGCCGCCATAAACCTTGACTTCGATCTTGCCGCCCGAAAGCTGGGTGATGTTGCGGGCAACGCGCTGTCCGGAGGTGCCAAGCCCTGGCGAATTCAGCGGCCATGACATGGCCAGCTTCCATTGCTTGTGGCCACCCGAGATGGCCGGTGTGGGGAAAGTCGTCGCGGCAACAGCGGCGGTCGCAACACCAGCGGCTGTCGCGCTTTTGATAAATGCACGGCGTTTCATTAGCTTCTGCCTCCCAAGGCTCATTGTAATGTTTGGGACGCGGCCCTTGCCACCGCCCCACGGTCTGACATCAGGGTGTTTCACCACCCTTAAATCAGCTCCCGTTATCGTAAACCTTAGTCCCAGCAACGCCCCTGTGCAACGTTTCATAAGTATTCGGCCAGAACGCCCCGCCAATGGAAGCAAGACTTACCCGTTTCCGCGCTTTCGGCTTGCTTCGCTTTTCGATACACTCCGGGTGGCGCCGTAGCCGGCGATTGTCCGTGCCGGCGTCAAGATTGACGCATAACACCTAACGTCTTGGGAGGACTGGGGCATGTCAAAACGAATTCTGGCGCTCGTCGCGGGCATGGCTATCGCGGCAACACCTGTGGCCGCGGAAAAGGTAAAGGTTGGTTTCATCACCACCCTGTCAGGGGGCGCCGGCATCATCGGCAAACCCATGAAGAATGCCTTTGAACTGGGCATGGAGCATGTTGGGGGGCGCTTGGGCGGCCTTGAAACGGAAATTATCTATGGCGATGACAAGCGCAAGCCCGACGTGGCCAAACAGCTCGTCAACAAAATGATCAAAAAAGACCGCGTGGATTTTATCGCCGGTATCATCTGGTCCAACCTGCTGCTGGCCATCCATGGTCCAGTGACGCGTTCGAACACATTTCTGATCAGTTCCAACGCGGGGCCCTCCGCGATCGCGGGCAAAAAATGTTCGGACAATTTCTTCAACGTCGCTTTTCAAAACGACATGATGCCCGAAGGCATGGGCAAGTACATGACCGACAAGAAGATCAACAATGTCTATGTCATGGCGCCCAACTATCAAGCCGGCAAGGACATGATCAAAGGCTTCAAGCGCATGTACAAGGGCAAGATCGTGGGCGAGGTTTACACCAAGCTGGGCCAAAAGGACTATCAGGCTGAAATTACCGCCCTCCGCGCGGCCAAGCCGTCCGCCACCTATATCTTCCTGCCCGGCGGCATGGGCATCAAT
>JAPYUH010000306.1 GCA_029936195.1 Alphaproteobacteria bacterium | reverse complement strand
TCCCGAAGACGGTGCTCTACCAGGCTGAGCTACACTCCGATCATGTGGTCCCGCCAGTCATCGCGGCGGGACGGGTGCTTATAGCGCCACAGGATCATCACGGCAAGGCTAGTAAGCCCGTTCGATGCAAAAATCGACGACGTCGGTCAGGGCCTGCTTGGCCTCGCTGCCGGGGAAAATGCCCAGGGTATCGCGGGCCATGGCGCCGTAGTGGCGGGCCCTTTCGATGCTGTCGTTGAGGGCATCCTGGCGGTGCAGCAATGCCATCGCCTTTTCCAGATCGCCCTCGCCCTGTTCGCCGTCGGAAATACAGCGGCGCCAAAAGGCCCGTTCGTCCTCGTCGCCCCGGCGAAAGGCCAGCAGTACCGGCATGGTGACCTTGCATTCGCGAAAATCGTCGCCGATGGTCTTGCCCAAGGTCGCCTGTTGCGCGGAATAGTCCAAGGTGTCGTCCACCAGCTGGAAGGCCATGCCAAGGTTGCGGCCGAAACTGTCCAGGGCTTCTTCCTCGGCCCGGCCCTTGCCGGCGATCAGGGCGCCGATACTGCAGGCGGCCGAGAACAGGGCAGAGGTCTTTGCGGTGACGACCTGGAGGTATTTTTCCTCGGCCAGTTCCACGTTGTTCAATGTCTCCAGCTGCATCACCTCGCCCTCGGCGATTATGGCGGAGGCATTGGCCAGAACCCGCAGAACTTCCAGACTGCCGTCGGCCACCATGATCTGAAAGGCGCGGGAGAACAGAAAATCTCCGACCAGGACGCTGGGTTGATTGCCCCACAACAAATTGGCCGTGGCTTCTCCCCGGCGCATGTCGCTTTCATCCACCACGTCGTCATGCAGCAGCGAGGCGGTATGGATAAATTCCACCGCCGCCGCCAGACCGATCTGGCGTTCGCCCACATAGCCGCACAGGCGGGTGCAGGCCAGGGTCAGCATGGGGCGCAGACGTTTGCCGCCCGATGCGATGATGTGCCCAGCCAATTGCGGGATTAGCGGCGCCCGGCTTTCCATGCAGTCCAAAATAGTGTGGTTGACCTTGTTCAGGTCATCACCGACCAATTGCATCAAAGGTTCGAGGGAAGCTCGCCGCTGTGCCATCCCGTCCAACTGAATAATATCCGCCACCGCCCTACCCCTGGTTTCCCGTGTATCACATGCCTTACGCGTGGTTCTCGTGTCGTTCATATGGTTCCACGCGACACCGTGCCGCTGGCTCTATAGACTGCATTCAATGGTCAAATTGCAAGGACCCATTGGCGGGATTCTCAAATGATCGAACTGTTGCGCAGCAATGATGTGGTGACGCTTTCATTTGTCGAGGTTTTGTTGCGCGACGCGGGTATCGAAAGCATGCTGCTGGACCAGCATATGTCCATTACGGAAGGTTCCATCGGCGCCTTCAACCGCCGCCTGATGGTGCTGGACGAGGATGAGGCCGAGGCCCGCGCCCTGCTGGCGGCTGCGGGTATTTAGCGAATGCAGCTGACCCGGGATGGCCTGATGGACCGCCGCGTCGTCATCGACCAGCCGCGCGGCGGCTATCGCGCCGGTTCGGACGCCATTTTGCTGGCGGCGGCAGTGCCCGCGCGGCCCGAACAAAGGGTGCTGGATGCGGGCGCCGGCGTTGGCGCGGTGTCCCTCTGCCTGGCGGCGCGGGCAGCGCGGGTCCAGGTCCGCGGCGTGGAGTTGCAGGCGGGTCTCGTCGATCTGGCCGCCAGCAATATCGCGGCCAATAATCTGGGCGACCGTGTTGTGATCCTGCAAGGGGACATCCGCCGACCGCCGGTGGAAATCGGCCGGGAGGTCTTTGACCATGCGGTTTGCAACCCGCCGTTTTATGCGGCGGGCCGCGCCTCCCCCTCGCCGGACGCCGGCAAGGCCATGGCCCATGGCGAGGGCGAAACAGACTTACAGGATTGGCTCGCATTCTGCCTGCGCCGCACCCTTACGGGCGGCACGGTCAGCATCATTCATCGGGCCGAACGGCTTGACGCCATTCTGTTGGGATTGGGCCGGGGCGGCGGCGATCTGGTGGTGTTTCCCCTGTGGCCCAAGCCGGGACGGCCGGCCAAACGGATAATTGTCCAGGCCAAGGTGGGCGGCAAGGGGCCAACGGTCCTGCACCCCGGGCTGTGCCTGCATCATGAAGATGGCCGTGATACCGACGCGGCAAGGGCAATTCTGCGTGGCGTCGAACCGCTGGATCTGACTTGCTAACGGTCTAGCCGACCGTGATGACCGGGTCACCGGCCGTGCATTTGCCGATCACGGCGGCGGCATCGAAGCCTTCCGCGTGGAACATGGCGAGAATTTCATCGGCGCCGGCGGGGTCGCAGGCGACCAGCAATGGTCCGGCGGTTTGCGGGTCGTAGAGCATGTTGTCCCACCACTGGGGCAGCTCGGCGGACAATTCGACGTTCTCGAAAAAAGCCATGCGGTTGCGACTGGCGGCACCCGTGTTGACACCGCTTTCCGCCAAGGCCCGGCCCGCCGCCAGTAGCGGAATGGCATCCAGATCCAGCCGGGCGGCAACGCCGGAGCTCATGCAAACCTCGCTCAAATGGCCCAGCAGGCCGAAACCGGTAACATCGGTCATGGCGTGGATGTCCGCGCGCTCGGCCAGGGCCATGCCGATATCATTCAGCCGGGTGGTGGCGGCCAGCAATTCGGCATATCCGCCATCGGACAAGGTGCCTGACTTTACGGCATTGGACATGAAGCCGGTGCCCAGGCCCTTGCCTAGGATCAATACATCGCCGGGGCGGACGCCCACGTTGCGCTTGATCTTGTCGATGTCCACCAGACCGATCACCGCCAGGCCATAGATCGGCTCGAGGGTATCAATGGAATGGCCGCCGGCAACGGGCACGCCGGCGTCCTTGCAAACCGTGGCCCCGCCCGCCAGCACCCGTTGAATGGTCTGGGTCGGGATCTTGTCGACGGGCATGCCGCAAATAGCCAGGGCCAGCACCGGGCGGCCGCCCACGGCATAGACGTCCGAAAGGGCGTTGGTGGCCGCTATCCGGCCGAAATCGAACGGGTCGTCGACCACGGGCATGAAGAAATCCGTCGTCGCCACCAGCGCCCGATGTTCATCGATGCGATAGATGGCGGCGTCGTCGCCGGTGTCATTGCCGACCAAAAGCTCGGCGTTGTGATCAGGCTTTGGCAAGGTGGCAAGCAGCTCCCGCAGCACGGCGGGAGCAATCTTACAGCCTCAACCGCCGCCGTGGGCCAGGGCGGTCAGCCGCAAGGGCTCACCTTCCCGTTGTTCCTTGTCCATTTCTTCCTCGCGGGTTGCAAATACTTAGGCGTTAACGTCGATCATTGGTTGACGTCGATTACCGTGCGGCCGCGCACCTGACCTTTCAGGATGTCGGCGGTCACGGCGGGGACATCCGCCATGGCTTTTATTTGGGTCAGGGCATCCAGTTTGTCCAGGGGCAAGTCGGTGGCCAGGCGGGCCCAGGCCTGGGCCCGGCGTTCGGCCGGGCAAAAAACACTGTCGATGCCCCAGATGCGCACGCCGCGCAGAATAAACGGCAGCACGGTGCCCGGCAAATCCGGCCCGGCGGCCAGGCCGCAGACCGCAACCGTGCCCAGGGATTTCGTCGCCGCCAGGACGTTGACCAGGATTTGGCTGCCTACCGTATCGATGCCCCCGGCCCAGGTTTCCCGCCCCAGGGGGCGGCCTTTTTCGCTCAATTCCGATCGGGGCACGATGGAGGAAGCGCCCAGGCCCTTGAGATAGTCATGCTCGCTTTCCCGCCCGGTGGAGGCGGCGACGCTGTAGCCCAGGTTAGCCAGCACGGCCACCGCGACCGAGCCGACACCGCCCGCCGCACCCGTCACGATGACATCGCCATCGCCTGGCTTGACGCCGGCATCTTCCAGGGCCAGGACGCTCATCATGGCGGTGAAACCGGCCGTGCCGATGGCCATGCACTGCCGCAGGCTTAGACCATCGGGCTTTTTCACCAACCAGTCCGCCTTGGCCCGGGCCCTTTGCGACAGGCCGCCCGAGACCCCTTCGCCGACGCCCCAGCCGGTCAGCACCACTTCGTCGCCGACCGCGAATTTGTCCGAGTCCGATGCTTCCACCACGCCGGCAAAGTCGATGCCCGGCGCCATGGGCAGGGACCGCATGATCTTGTTGAT
>JAPYUH010000305.1:1611-4171 GCA_029936195.1 Alphaproteobacteria bacterium | reverse complement strand
GATCCGAGCGCCGGCCGACCCCGGTCCCATCAACGTTGTCGGCAAGGCCGCCGTCCCGACCCGGCCCCAATACATCGCCATGGACGCGGCCCGGCACAATGCCCACCGCGCTTCCGGCCATGGAGGGCATGGAATGACAGTCGATCAGCATGCAGTGGCCAAAGGCCCTTTGGGTCTCCTCCAGCATCCTGGCCAGGCAATGGTGGTAGGGGTAATAAACCCGGTTCAGGCGCTGGCGCACCTCGGCAAAACTGAGATAATCACGATATATTTCCCGGCCGTCGGCGGCCAGTCGGGGAATGGTGCCCAAGCCGCCCGCCACCCGCAACGACGTGGCGTTGACGTGGGCCGGCAGATCCTCCCGAAACATCTGGCGGTCCAGCTCCCACGGCTCCCGGTTCAGGTCCAGATAGGCGCGGCCGTATTGCGCCCGCAATAGCGGCGCGCCATGGGCCGGCGCGGCGGCGAACAGCTGATCGACGAAATTATCCGCCGAACGGCGCAAGGCCAGTTCGGAAAGTTTCGTGGCGGCCATCAGGTCGTCGGGATAAAATCCTCCACTATGGGGCGAGGCGAAAACCACCGCGCTCTGCTGGCGGTCCGGCGCGTCCACGACATATGGTGTGATCGAAGCGGCCCCGTCCTGCATCCGCGAATATCCCCCACTTCAGGCAAGATTGTCCGGCAATTATGCCATGCCTTCATTGAGGAATGCTAGCACGCGCCGTCACCTTAGCCATAGTCGCTAGGCGTGAAACTTTACCTAAATTCGAGAAAATTCTTAAAACTTTTCTATGGCTATCTATACACTTTGCTAGGCATGTCGGACTATCGTACGGAGAAATCGGTGGCGGCTCCGGTTAACGGCATGTCGCCCGTGGCGGGCGGCATGGGTATTGAGGTTGGGAAATGGCGAAGATCCTGTTGGCGGAAGACGATGATTCCATGCGGCATTTCCTGGGCCGCGCCCTGGAACGGGCGGGTCATGAAGTGTTTTCCGTGGGTCAGGGCGACGAGGCCCTGCCGGTATTGGCCGAGGGGCGCTTTGATCTGTTGCTGGCGGATATCGTGATGCCGGAGATGGACGGCATCGAACTGGCCCGGCGCGCCGTGGCCGTGGATCCCGCCATCCGCATCATGTTCATCACCGGCTTTGCCGCCGTCGCCCTGCGCAACCGCAAATCCTCGCAATCAGACGCCAAGGTGCTGTCGAAACCGTTTCACCTGCGCGACCTGGTCGACGAAATCGACGAAACGCTCGCCGCCTGAACCCGACCGCCCGAACCGCGGCGCCTAGAGACGGTCTTTTATCTGTTCCGCGATGGCCGTGAAGGCCCGCGCTTCCACTGATTCGGGATCGGAAGCGGTAATCGGCGTGCCCGCGTCGGAGGTCTCGCGCAATTTGATGTGCAGGGGAATTTCGCCCAGGAAATCGCATCCCAGCTCGGCCGCCGTTTCCCGCGCCCCGCCATGGCCGAAGATTTCCGAACGCTCGCCGCAACTGGGGCAGTGAAAATAGCTCATATTCTCGATCATCCCCATCACCGGAACATCCGTCTGGCGGAACATGTTCAGGCCCTTGCGGGCATCGATCAAGGCGATGTCCTGGGGGGTGGAAACGATGATCGCGCCTTTCAAGGGAACCTTTTGCGCCATGGTCAATTGCGCATCACCGGTACCGGGGGGCATATCCACCAGCATGACATCCAGTTCGCCCCATTTTACATCGCCCAGCAATTGTTCCAGGGCGCCCATGACCATGGGACCGCGCCAGATGGTGGGTTGGTCCGGATCAACCAGAAAACCGATGGACATGCACGCGACGCCGTGGCCCCGCATGGTTTCCAGTTTGTCGCCGTCGGATCGCGGCTGCCCAGAAATTCCCAACATGCGCGGCATGGAGGGGCCGTAAATATCCGCGTCCAGGATGCCTACCTTCATGCCAAGGCGGCTCAACGCCACCGCCAAATTCACCGTCACCGTGGATTTGCCCACGCCGCCCTTGCCCGAGGCGACCGCGATGACCGCGCCGATGCCGGGCATTTCCAACTTGCCGCCGGCGGTGCCATGACGGCCAAATTGCGGCGCTTTCCCCGGCGGAGGCGGCGGCGGCGCGGATGGTTGCGGGGCCGGGGCCTGTTCCGCCGTCAGCACCGCCGTGACCGACAGGGCACCGGGCAGGCCCGCGACCACCTGTTCGCAGGCCAGGCGCAGGCTTTCCATTTCAGGCGCGCGCGCGGCCTCGATCTCGATGGAGAACATCACATTGCCGTCGCGCACTACGAGGCCTGTGATCATGCCCAAATCGACCACATTTCCGTCCCTTGCGGGATCACCAACCCGACGCAACGCGTCCAAAACTTCATCTTCACTTACCCGCGCCATATTCCATTCCCCAAATAATTATTCCGCCCCAAGAAACCTTGCCGTCCATCACCCCCGCGGATGCGTTGCACCCAAGGCCGCAAGGTGTCATATAACGTCTTGGCGGGCTGAGGCAAAGCGCCTGCATTGGTAATTCTGACAACTTTTTAAGTCATAACGACAGAACGGGGATTTT
>JAPYUH010000305.1:0-1511 GCA_029936195.1 Alphaproteobacteria bacterium | reverse complement strand
CAGGACCGATTCAAGGGCGCCCTGCCCGGCGGCAACTGGGGGGCGCGCGGCGTCATCCTGGTATTTCTGGTTCTGATCGTGGCCTGGCTGGCGTCGGGCTTTTACCGGGTCGGCCCGGACGAACAGGGTGTTGTCCTGCGCTTTGGCAAATTTACCGGCTCCACATCGCCGGGCCTGCGCTATCACCTGCCCAGTCCCATCGAAACCGCCCTGACGCCCAAGGTGACCCGGATCAACCGGGTCGAGGTGGGTTTTCAAAGTTCCGGTGATTTCGGCCGGTCTTCCGCATTGCGGAATTTGCCGGAAGAAAGCCTGATGCTGACCGGCGATGAAAACATCGTCGACATTAACTTCACCGTGCTGTGGCAGATCAGCCATGCGGGCAAGTTCCTCTTTAATATTCAACGCCCTGAAAAAACCGTCAAGGCGGTGGCCGAGAGCGTCATGCGCGAGGTTGTGGGCAAATCAAAAATTGACGATGTCCTGACCGAAGGCCGGAACGAGGTGGAACGGCAGACCCTGGATCTGATGCAAAAGACCCTGGACGAATACGGCTCCGGCATCGTTATTACCCAGGTCAAACTGGCCAAGGCCGATCCGCCGTCGGCGGTGATCGACAGCTTCCGTGATGTCCAGGCGGCCCGCGCCGATGAAGAGCGGTTGGTGAACGAAGCCCAGGCCTACTCCAACGACATCCTGCCACGCGCCCGCGGTGAGGCGGAACGCATCCTGCAGGAAGCCGAAGGTTACAAGAAACAGACGGTGGCCCAGGCCGAGGGTGAAGTTTCCCGCTATCTGGCCATTCAAAAGGAATACAAATTGGCGCCCGATGTCACCCGCAAGCGGCTGTATCTGGAAACCATGGAAGTGGTTTTGCAGGGCACCAACAAAATTGTCATCGACAATGAAGGCGGCAGCCAGGGCGTGTTGCCTTACCTGCCGTTGCCGGAATTGCAAAAACAGAACAATCGCCAGACGGGGTCGAACTGATGAACCGCAATGTCGCAACAATACTGGCCATCATCCTGGTAGTCCTGGGCATCGTCGGATACAGCAGTGTCTTTTCCGTGCATGAAACCCAACAGGCGCTGGTCCTGCAGTTCGGTAATCCGGTGAAAACCGTGCAAACATCCGGGCTGAATTTCAAAGTGCCGTTTGTCCAGGATGTGCAATTCATGGAAAAACGCATTCTTGATTTCGACGCACCGCCCGTGGAAGCGGTTGCGGCGGATAAAAAGCGGATCGTGGTGGACGCCTACGCCCGTTTCCGCATTTCCGATCCGTTGAAGTTCTATCAGACCGTCAACAACGAGGTGACGGCCCGCAACCGCATGGCCCCCATCGTTAACTCGTCACTGCGTAACGTCATTGGCCGGGTCAACCTGGAAACCATGCTGTCGGGCGAGCGCAACAGGCTGATGCTTGAAATTCGCGGCCTGGTGAATGATGAGGCCAAAAAGCTGGGCATCGAGATCATCGATGTGCGCATCAAACGCGCCGACCTGCCCGAG